>JAFGXB010000261.1 GCA_016936875.1 Burkholderiaceae bacterium
CAGGCGGCCTCGGGCGGCGGCGCGCAGCACATGCGCGAGCTGCTCACGCAATTCGGCACCCTCAACGGTTCGGTCCGGGCGCTGCTGGACGATCCGGCTTCCGCCATCCTGGCCATAGACCGCGACGTGCTCGCCCAGCAAAAGGCGCTCAGCGCCGAGCAAACCCAGCATTTCGGCGTGCCGCTGGCTGGCAGCCTGATTCCGTGGATCGACAAGGATCTGGGCAATGGCGTGTCGCGCGAAGAATGGAAGGCGGGTGCCGAAACCAACAAAATTCTGGGGCAGGGCGCAGGCTTTGGTGCGCCTGCCGTGCCGGTCGACGGTTTTTGCGTCCGCGTCGGCGCCATGCGCTGTCATAGCCAGGCGCTGACCTTCAAGCTCAAGAAGGACGTGCCGCTCGACGAGATTGAAGGAATGATCGCCGCCGACAACGCCTGGGTGCGGGTGGTGCCCAACGAGCGCGACGCCACCCTGCAGCAACTCACCCCGGTTGCGGTCACGGGCACCATGCAGATTCCGGTAGGGCGTTTGCGCAAGCTGGCCATGGGGCCAGACTACCTGGGCGCGTTCACCGTGGGCGATCAGCTGCTGTGGGGCGCTGCCGAGCCGCTGCGCCGCATGCTGCGCATTCTGCTCGAACGCTAAATTGCATTGAAGTCCATCAGGCCTTCTCCGCATGCGAGGCCGGAATCGCTGGAATGCCACAGTTGTTGGTGTTCCGGCGGCTTGTCTTGGCGCCTCAACTTGTCAGCCTAATTTGTTGATGATATGGTGAAATTTGACGCACTTTATCGCTGCAACCGCTGCGAAATGCGCACATTCGAATTCACCAAAAATTGGGGGGCAGCCGACATGCTGCGACAGAACACTCGACGTCTGGCTCTGGCAATCGCCCTGGGCGCAACTGCTGGACAGGCCTACGCTTTTGGCCTCGGGGGCATCAAGGTGCAATCGGCCCTGGGCCAGCCGCTGAAGGCGGAAATTGACATCACTCAGCTGAGCGCCGATGAGGCCTCGTCGCTGAAAGTGGGCGTGGCACCGCCGGATGCATTCCAGGCAGCGAAACTCCAATACAGCAGCGCACTTGCCGGTATCCGCATCAAGCTCGAACGCGATCCTGGCGGCCGCGCCTATCTGCGCGTGACCTCGAACAGCCCGATCAACGAGCCGTATCTGGACTTGCTCATCCGCGCCCAGTGGGCCAACGGCCAGCTCAGCCGCGACTACACCCTGCTGCTCGATCCGCCCAATTTCCAGGCCGCACCCAGCGCGGCGCAGGTGCCGGTGCAAACCGCCTCCCCCGCACCCAGTGTGCCGACGGTGCCTGTAACAGCGGCCCCTGCAATGCCGATCGCTCCGGCGCTGCAATCGCCCATGACTGCAGCCGCCAAACCGACGCAGCCAGGCAAGCCATCTGCTGCGCAAGGTCAATATGTGGTCAAGCGCGGAGACACCTTGAGCAAGATCGCTGGTGCATCCGGCGTTGAGACCGTTTCGCTCGACCAGATGCTCACTGCGATTTATCGCGCCAACCAGTCGGCCTTCATCGACGGCAATATCAATCTGCTCAAAGCCGGGGCGGTGTTGAGCATGCCCAGCGCTGCGCAGGCCGAGGGCATTTCGCAGCAGGAAGCCCGGCGCTTCGTTGTAGCGCAGAGCACGAGCTTCAATGCGTATCGCCGCCGCCTTGCGGAGATGAGCGGGCAGGCCAAGCCGCAGGCGCTGCAATCGCAGCGTGAGGCGAGCGGCAAGGTTCAGGCGCAAGTGCAGGAACCGGTGGCAACCAGCGCACAGGCAGAAAGCAAGCTCAAACTCAGCAAGGCCGAAGTGGCTGCAAAGGCCGGCTCCGAAAAGGCCCAGCAAATTGCCGATCAGAAACAGCAAGCGCTGGACGAAAGCAAAATCAAACAGCTGCAGAAAAATGTCGACGAACTGAGCGCTCTGTCCAAGCAGGCCCAGACCGTGGCGGCGGCAAAACCCCAAGCCGCCGCCGCACCCGTAGTCGCCTCAGTCGCCAGCAAGGCGGCCGCAGCGGTCACCGTGCCGGTGGCAAGCCCTGTGCCGGCTTCGGCGGCCAAGCCGACAGCAGCGCCGAGCACCCCCGCAGCGGCTTCGTCGCCAGCCCCGGCTGCTGCGGCCGAAGCGGCGTCTGCGCCGCATGCAGCCTCCGCACCGGCTTCCACCCCCGCGCCGGTCGAGGCGCCTGCGGCCAAGCCCGCCGCGCCCAAAGTGACCCAACCCGCCCCAGTGGAGCAGGAAGGTTTCTTCAGCAGCCTGTTGTCCAACCCCTTGTTGTTGCCTGCGGGCGGTGGCCTGGTGGTTTTGCTGCTCCTGCTGGCTTGGCTGGCGCAGCGCAAGAAGGCATCCAAATCGCAGCGCGATGTCTCGGTGTTTGACAGCCGCATGAGCGTGGCCGACAGTTTCTTTGGCGGCACGGGCGGCGAGCGCGTGGATACGCGCAACGGCAATATGAGTTCCACCTTCTCATCCAGCCAACTCGACACCAACGATGTCGATCCGGTTGCTGAGGCCGATGTGTATCTCGCTTATGGCCGCGACCTGCAGGCCGAGGAAATTCTGAAAGAGGCGGTCAAGGCCAATCCGGATCGTCTGGCGGCGCGCCTCAAGTTGCTGGAAATTTATGCCAAACGCAAGGATTCCCGCTCGTTCGAAGTGGGCGCAGCCGAACTGTTCGCGCTGACCCAGGGCGTAGGCGAAGACTGGAAGCGCGCGCAGGATCTCGGTCGCAGTCTCGATCCAGTCAATCCGCTCTATCACAACACGGTGATGCCCAGCACCTTGGGCAATCCGTCAACCATGCCGCAAACGGAGTTCCCGGTGGCCACGCCCACGGCTTTGGCCGCCTTGACCCCACAGACTCTGCCCAGCACCGAGATGCTCTCGGGGGTGGAGGCGGCTGCGGCCAAACAGGCGATGCCCGAGCATCTCGATCTCGACCTGAGCTTGCCCGCGGGCGACACGAGCGTTGCTCCTGCTGCACCGAAAGCGGTCCAGCCGCTCGCCGTGCCCATGCTGCCAGAACTTGAAACTCCTGCCGCGCCTGTCGGCACGAAGCAAGCCGCTGGCCCATCGGAGAATGAGGATTTTCTGATGTCTGGCGGGCTTGACTTCAATATGCCCTCAGACTTCGGCGCCCCGGCTTCGACGTTGTCCGCTGCCGATACGGGCAAACCAGTTGCCGCGGCTGCGCATGACAACGGCATGGAGTTCGACCTCAGCAGTATTTCCCTGCAGGATGCCGAGCCGAAGGTCGCAGCAGAGCAGCACGACGCGCTGCCCGAACTTGCGCCGCAGTTCAGCGAATCCAAGCCTTCGCTTGATCTTCGTCTTGAGCTGGCCGCCGAGAGCATGGCGATCGGCGACACCGAATCCGCGCGCAATCTGCTGGGTGAAGTGATTGCCGAAGGCGATCCGCAACTGAAGAAGCGTGCGCAGGACATGCTGGACAAGATTGGCCGCTGAGTTCTTGTTGCCGCAGGCCGGGCGCCGTGTCGTGCTCGGCCTGAGTTACAACGGATTGCCGTATTGCGGCTGGCAGAGTCAGCCGGGCGCTTGTGGCGTGCAGAATCATCTGGAGCATGCGCTCGCGCAATTTCTCGGTCGCGCGACCCGCACGGTCTGCGCCGGGCGCACGGATGCAGGTGTGCACGCCGTCGGTCAGGTGGTTCACCTCGATACGACCGCTTCGCGCGACCTGTTTTCCTGGGTTCGCGGTGTCAATGCCTTTCTGCCGCGCGACATTGCGGTGCAGTGGGCTCGCACCCAAATTCTTCCGACCTTCGACGCGCGGCGCAGTGCCTATCAACGCCGTTATCGTTACGTCTTGCGCAACCACGCCGTTCGCCCCGCGCTGGATCAGGGGCGGGTGGGCTGGACACACCGCCCATTGGATCTGGACCGACTGCGCGAAGCCGCCCAGTGCCTGATTGGCGAACACGACTTCAGCGCGTTCCGCTCCAGCGAATGCCAAGCCTTGAGTCCGGTGAAAACCCTGCACGCGATCGAGATTTCCAGGCAGGGCGACTATATTATTTTCGACTTGCGTGCCAACGCGTTTCTGCATCACATGGTGCGCAACCTCGTCGGCAGTCTGCTGGCGGTAGGCAACCAGTCCAAGCCCCCGTCCTGGCTTGCAGACGTGCTCCACAGCCGCGACCGCCGACTGGCTGCGCCAACCTTCATGCCGGATGGTCTGTATTTTCTCGGCCCGAATTACCCTGCAGAATTCGCGCTTCCCGAGCCGCCGCACCAGATTGGCCTGCTGATTTGATTCCCGATGTCTGAACACTCCACTCAAACCGCCTTGCCAGCACGGACGCGCATCAAAATTTGCGGTATCACCCGCGTGGAAGACGCACTGGTCGCCGCAGACGCCGGGGCAGACGCCATCGGTCTGGTGTTTTATCCGCCCAGCCCGCGCAATGTCACGGTGCCGCAGGCGCGCGAAATTGCGGTCAGCCTTGCGCCCTTCGTCTCGGTTGTCGCGCTGTTCGTGAATGCCACGCCGCTGCTTGTCGACACGGTGATCGCGCAGGTGCGCCCGGCGCTGCTGCAGTTTCATGGTGACGAAACCCCGCAAGAGTGCACGCGCTACGACCACCCCTACATTCGCGCCGCCCGCATGCGCGAAGGGCTGGATTTGTTAGACTACGCATCTCGTTTTTCCACATCCCAAGCCCTCGTTCTGGATGCAGATCAGCCCGGATACGGCGGTGGCGGCGAGGTCTTCGATTGGTCACGCATTCCCGCAAACGTCGCGCTTCCCCTCGTTTTGTCTGGTGGGTTGCATGCTGCAAATGTGACGCCTGCCATCAGGCGGGTGCGGCCCTGGGCGGTTGACGTCAGTTCCGGCGTCGAAGCGTCCAAGGGCATCAAGAGTGCGCAGCGCATCGCCGAATTCATTGCCGCGGTTCGCGCTGCAGACCTTTAGGAATTGCCGTGGCGCTGCAAATGGCCCGGCTCCAGACGAGATCCCACCATGTTTGACTATGCCTATCCCGACGCCCGCGGCCATTTCGGTCCCTATGGCGGCAGTTTCATCGCTGAAACCCTGAGTATCGCGCTGGAAGAACTCCAGACGGCTTACGACCACTACAAGAACGACCCCGCCTTCCTGGCCGAATTCCGCTACGAACTCAAGCACTTCGTCGGCCGCCCCAGTCCTATCTATCACGCCGCCCGCCTGAGCGACAAGCTCGGCGGCGCGCGCATCTACCTCAAGCGCGAAGACCTCAACCACACTGGCGCGCACAAGATCAACAACACCATCGGCCAAGCCATGTTGGCCAGGCGCATGGGCAAGCCGCGGGTCATCGCCGAAACCGGCGCGGGACAGCACGGTGTGGCCACGGCCACCATTGCCGCGCGTTACGGCATGGAATGCGTGGTCTATATGGGCAGCGAGGACGTCAAGCGTCAGTCACCCAATGTCTATCGCATGAATCTGCTCGGTGCGCGCGTGGTGCCGGTCGAGTCGGGAAGCAAGACGCTCAAAGATGCGCTCAACGAGGCGATGCGCGATTGGGTGACCCATGTGGAGAACACCTTCTACATCATCGGCACCGTAGCCGGGCCGCACCCCTACCCCCAGATGGTGCGTGATTTTCAGCGGGTCATTGGTGACGAGTGCCTGGAGCAGATGCCGGAGATGACCGGTCGCCAACCCGATGCCGTGATCGCGGCCGTGGGCGGCGGCAGCAATGCCATGGGCATTTTCTATCCTTACATTCCGCATGAATCGGTCCGCCTCATCGGGGTCGAAGCCGCCGGCCACGGACTGGATACGGGCAAACACGCGGCCTCGATCTCGGCAGGCACGCCCGGCGTGCTGCATGGCAACCGCACTTATCTGCTGCAGGACGCCAACGGCCAGATCATGGAGACGCACTCGGTGTCTGCCGGGCTCGATTACCCCGGTGTCGGCCCCGAACACGCCTGGCTGCATGACCTCGGGCGCGCCGAGTACGTCGGCATCACCGACGACGAGGCCTTGGCCGCATTCCACGAACTCTGCCGCGTCGAAGGCATCATCCCGGCGCTGGAATCCAGCCACGCCCTGGCGCACGCCATCAAGCTGGCGCCGCAAATGCGTCCAGACCAGACCATCCTGGTGAACCTCTCGGGACGAGGAGACAAGGACATCAACACCGTGGCTGAACGCGAGGGCGTGAGCTTCGACACCCTGTTCGCCCGCCAGCCCGGAGCCCCGGTATGAACCGCATCGACCAACGCTTTGCCCAGCTTCGCGCGCAGAATCGCAAGGCGCTCATCCCCTACATCGCCGCCGGCGATCCCGCTCCCGAAGTCACCGTGGAGGTGATGCACGCCCTGGTGCAGGGCGGGGCGGATGTCATCGAACTCGGCGTACCGTTTTCCGATCCCATGGCCGATGGGCCGGTGATTCAACGCGCCACCGAGCGGGCCATTGCCAAGGGCGTTGGTTTGACACAGGTGCTCGACTTTGTGCGCGATTTCCGGCAGAACGATAGCAGCACTCCCATCGTCCTGATGGGCTACGCCAATCCAGTGGAGCGTTATGGCGTGGAGGCCTTTGTCGCAGCGGCCAAGGAGTCCGGAGTGGACGGCGTGCTGATCGTCGACTATCCGCCGCAGGAAAGCGAGGCATTTGCCGCCGCGCTCAAAGCGGTGGACATCGCGCCCATTTTCCTGCTCGCCCCCACCAGCAGCGAAGCGCGCATGGCGGCGGTGGGACGGATCGCCAGCGGTTATGTGTATTACGTTTCGCTCAAGGGCGTGACGGGCGCGGGCAACCTCGACACCTCCGCAGTCGCCCTCATGTTGCCCCGTATCCGCGCCCATGTGCAGACGCCCGTGGGAGTAGGATTCGGCATCCGCAACGCGCAGACCGCGCGCGCCGTCGGCGCCTTGGCCGACGCCGTGGTCATTGGGTCGCGCCTCATCGAATTGATGGAAGCGCAACCCGCGGCGCAGGCCGCGGGCGTGGCGCGCACTTTCATTCAGGACATACGCCAGGCGCTCGACGCCTGAGGAGAAACGGATATGAGTTGGCTTGAAAAACTCCTCCCCCCCAAAATTCAGCAGACCAGTCCGCAGGATCGCCGCCAGGTGCCCGAAGGGCTTTGGGTCAAGTGCCCGTCCTGTGAAACGGTGCTTTACAAATCGGACCTGGAACTCAACCAGAACGTCTGTCCCAAATGCAGCCACCATATGCGCATTGGCGCGCGCGCACGGCTCGACGCCCTGCTCGACGCCGAAGGCCGCTTTGAGATCGGCCAGGAAATACTGCCCATCGATCCGCTGAAATTCAAGGACAGCCGCAAGTACCCCGATCGCCTCAAGGAAGCGATGGAAAACACCCAGGAGACCGATGCGCTGATCGTCATGGGCGGCGCCATCCAGACCCTGCCGGTGGTCGTGGCCTGTTTTGAATTCGAGTTCATGGGGGGGTCCATGGGGTCGGTGGTGGGCGAGCGCTTTGTGCGCGGGGTGCAGGCGGCGATCGAGCAGAAGGTGCCGTTCATCTGCTTCACCGCCACGGGCGGCGCGCGCATGCAGGAAGGCTTGCTCAGCCTGATGCAGATGGCCAAGACCAATGCCTCGCTCACCCGCCTGTCCGCAGCCGGGCTGCCGTTCATCAGCGTGCTGACCGATCCGACCATGGGGGGCGTGTCCGCCAGCTTTGCCTTTATCGGCGACGTGGTGTTGGCAGAGCCCAAGGCGCTGATCGGCTTTGCCGGGCCGCGTGTGATTGAAAACACCGTGCGCGAGAAACTGCCAGAGGGCTTCCAGCGCGCCGAATTCCTGCTGCAAAAAGGTGCGGTTGATCGCATCATCGATCGCCGCGAGCTGCGCGCGGAAATCGCACAAATGCTGGCCATGCTGTTGCGCCAGCCCGCCGAAGCCATCGCGTCCTGATTCCTCTTTTTTCGCCCTTCACCCGCAACCAGCCGGGCGAAGGGCTTGCTGCATGATCCCCACACCTCATACCCTGGACGGCTGGCTGGCCCATGCCGAGAATCTGCACGCTCGCACGATCGACTTGGGGCTCGAGCGGGTTCAGGCGGCGCGTGCGGCCATGCAATTGCAATTTTCCTGTCCGGTCATCACCGTGGCCGGAACCAATGGCAAGGGCTCGACCTGCGCCATGCTCGAAGCCATTTTGCTGGCCGCGGGGTATCGGGTGGGTGTGTATTCCTCGCCGCATCTGGTGCATTTCGAGGAGCGCTGCCGTCTCGGCGGAACACGCGTGCAGGCGCAGGACTTGCTGCCGCATTTTGCCGCCGTGGAACAGGCCCGCCATACGGCAAGCGCCCCAGATGCCGCGGTGAGTTTGAGCTATTTTGAGTTCACCACCCTGGCCATCCTGTCTCTGCTTGCGGGGCAACGGCTCGATGCGGTCATTCTCGAAGTCGGGCTGGGTGGACGTCTGGATGCGGTCAATGTCATCGACACCGATTGCGCCATCATCACCAGCATTGATCTCGACCATATGGAGTTTCTGGGGCCGGACCGCGAGTCCATCGGCCGCGAAAAGGCCGGCATCCTGCGTGCCGGAAAACCTGCCATCGTCAGCGACCCCCAGACGCCGCAATCGGTGCTGGCGCACGCCCAGTCCATTGGCGCCGATGTCTGGCAGGCGGGGCGCGATTTTCACTACACCCATTTGCCGCAGCAGTGGAGCTGGCAGGGCCGCGCGCAGCGTCGGCACAGTCTGGCATTTCCTGCGCTGCGCGGGGCCAATCAATTGCTCAACGCCAGCGGCGCGCTCGCCGCGCTGGAAGCTTTGCAGGCAGAACTGCCGGTTGCCGCGCAGGCGGTGCGCGAGGGGTTTGCGCGGGCGGAACTTCCCGGGCGGTTTCAAGTGCTGGCGGGTCAACCCACGCTGGTGCTGGATGTCGGCCACAATCCGCACGCCATCGCCGTGCTGGCGGAAAACCTCGACAGCATGGGCTACTTCCCCGCCACATGCGCAGTCTTTGGTGCCATGGCTGACAAGGACATTCCTGGCATGTTGCGCCGCATGCTGCCACTGGTCGATGTCTGGTATCTCTGTGATCTGCCGACGCCGCGAGCAGCGTCGGCGCAAGAGATTGCCGCCCACCTGCGCGCGCTGCAACCGGCAGCCCGCGTTCACACGCACGCCAGCCCGGTGGAGGCCCTGCGCGCAGCGGCGGCGCAAGCGGAGCTGGCCGATAGAATCCTGGTATTCGGCTCCTTCTACACCGTGGGCGGTGTGATGCAGGAGGGGCTGCCCCGTCTTCACGGCAAGCATCTGGATACCTCCCCGCAATGACTCTCGGCGCTCCACGCAACTCGACCCGTCGCTCCAACCGGGGTGATGCGTCCGATACCCAAAACCAGGACAGCCTGCGCGCCCGCGCCCGCAGACGGCTGATCGGCGCAGTCGCGCTGGTGCTGCTGGGAGTGATCGTGTTCCCGCTGGTGTTCGACGCCAAGCCCAAGCCCGTACCGTCGACCATCGCGCTCGACATTCCCTCGCAGAGCAAAGCGCCCGGCCTGTCTGTGCCGGCATCCGCGCCGATGCTTGATGCGGCGTCTGCCGTGGCCGTGCCGTCTGGTGAACGCAACGCCGTTGCGCAGCCCGCCAGCGCGCCGGTCTTGGCGCCCAGGCCGACGCAGTCCACCGCGAAGGAGGTGGTGACGCCGACACCCACTGTGGCGCCCAAGCCCGAGGCCCTGGCACCGTCAGCCACACCAGTTGCTCCCGTCGCGCCAAAGCCGACGGTGACGGCGGAAACGTCCCAGCCCGTCGCCAAGCCCGTTCCGGCACAGAAGCCGCTTGCCGCGCCGCATCAAACCAAGGAGCTGGCCAGTGCACGCCAGGCGCTGGCTGCGCTGGAAGGCAAGTCGCCCGATCAGATTTCCGTGGCGCAAGCCGAGGCTGCATTGGCCCATAAAAAGCAATCTGCACAGCAAGACGCGGCGCCGTCCAATGCGCGTTTTGTGGTGCAGGCGGGGGCGTTTGCAGATGCGCATACCGCGCAGGCGGTGCGCAACAAAATTGAGAAAGCAGGATTCAAAACCTATACCCAGGTGGTCGATACACCCCAAGGCAAGCGGGTGCGCGTGCGGGTTGGCCCCTTTGACTCGCGCGATGAGGCTGCGCGGGCCTTGCACAAACTCCAGGCGCTCGGTCTGAGTGGCGCGGTGCTGACGTTGTGAGTCCGCTGGACTGGTTTTTTCTCGTGGTGGTAGGTTTGAGCGTGCTGATCAGCTTGCTGCGTGGCGCGGTGTATGAAATCGTCACCCTGCTGGGCTGGATTCTTGGCGTTTGGTTCGCCGCGCATTTTGCCCCTGCAATCGGTGCAAGGTATTTGCAGGCGATCGACAATGCCGACATGCGTCTTTTGGCAGCCTATGCGATGTGTTTCATCGTTGTGGTGCTGAGTGCGGGAATTCTCGCTTCGGTATTGCGGTTGCTGCTGCGGGCCACCGGCCTGGGTCTTTTTGATCGGAGCATGGGTGCGCTGATCGGCCTGGTCAAGGGCGTTGCGTTGTCGCTGTTGCTGGTGGCGCTGGCGGGGCAAACCGCGCTGGCGCAAAGCGCCATGTGGAAAAACGCCGTGTTCATTCCCCCGGCGCAATCGTTGTTGCTGGTCATTCGTCCCTGGTTGCCGGCGGCTTTTGTGAGCCATCTGCCGCAGCGTTGAAATTCGCCACTTTTTTGTTTCCTGAAAGACCACTCCCATGTGCGGCATCGTCGGTGTCATCTCCCAGCAACCCGTGAATCAACTGTTGTATGACGCCTTGCTGCTATTGCAGCACCGCGGCCAGGATGCCGCAGGCATCGTCACCGGCTCGGGTTCCAAGCTGTATATGCACAAGGCGCGCGGCATGGTGCGCGATGTGTTCCGCACCCGCAATATGCGCTCGCTGCCGGGAAATTACGGCATTGGGCAGGTGCGCTATCCCACTGCGGGGAATGCCGAGAGTGAGGAGGAGGCGCAGCCGTTTTACGTCAATGCGCCGTTTGGCCTGGTGCTGGCGCATAACGGCAATCTGATCAATGCGGTCGCGCTCAAGCAAGAGCTGTTCACGGTGGATCATCGCCACACCAATACGGAGTCGGATACCGAGGTGCTGATCAATGTGCTGGCCCATGAATTAGAGTGCCGCACCCAGGGCCAGACTTTGGCGGTGGCCGATATTTTTGCCGCAGTGCGCGCAGTGCATCAGCGCCTGCGCGGTTCTTACGCCGTGGTGGCGCTGATCGCCGGGTACGGGCTGCTGGCGTTTCGCGACCCTTACGGCATCCGCCCGCTGTGTTTCGGCACATCGAGCGATGCAGATGAAATCATGGTGGCGAGCGAGTCGGTGGCGCTCGAAGGCGCGGGCTATAAATACGAGCGCGACATTGCCCCGGGTGAAGCGATTTTTGTCGATCTGCAAGGTCGCGTGCAGACGGAACAATGCGCCGCCGCACAGCAGCTCAACCCCTGCATTTTCGAATACGTCTATCTGGCCCGGCCGGACTCGGTGCTTGACGGTGTGTCGGTGTACCGTGCTCGCCTGCGCATGGGCGAAACGCTGGCGCAGCGGGTGATCTCGGTGCTGCCGCCCAGCGAGATCGATGTGGTCATTCCCATCCCGGAATACAGCCGCCCATCGGCCATGCAACTGGCGCACAAACTGGGGCGACCGTACCGCGAAGGTTTTGTGAAAAACCTCTATGTGGGCCGCACTTTCATCATGCCGGGGCAGGCGGTGCGCAAAAAATCGGTGCGGCAAAAGCTCAATGCCATCGGCCAGGAATTCGCCGGGCGCAATGTGCTGCTGGTGGATGACTCCATCGTGCGTGGCACGACCTCCCGCGAAATCGTGCAGATGGCGCGCGAGGCCGGAGCGCGCAAGGTCTATCTGGCCTCTGCCGCGCCCCCGGTGCGCTATCCCAATATTTACGGGATCGACATGCCAACCGCTTCCGAACTGGTGGCGCACAACCGCAGTGTGGAGGAGATTCGCCAGATCATCGGCGCGGACGTGCTGGTGTACCAGGATCTCGACGCCATGAAGCGGGTGATTCGTGAGATCAACCCAGCCATTGCCGAGTTCGAGTCCTCGTGTTTTGACGGCTGCTATATCGCCGGCACCCTGCCGCAGGATGAGGGCAGGAATCGTGCGGCAGACGGTGTTGAGCCCAATACCGGCCGCCTCAGTCTGCAAGGCGCCGAAGAGCAAGGTCAGATGACATGATTTCCGGGGACGACATCACGCCGCCAGGCCTGGACACGCTGGCAGTGCGCGAGGCGCTGCCACGGTCTCAGTACGGAGAAAACAGCGAGGCCTTGTTTCTCACCAGCAGCTTCGTGCACCCGGATGCGGCCACCGCCGCCGCGCGTTTTGCCGGAGAGCAGGACGGGTTCGTCTATTCGCGCTTTTCCAACCCCACCGTGTCCAGCTATGAGCAGCGGCTTGCCGCGCTCGAAGGCGCAGAAGGCTGCATGGCCACGGGCAGTGGCATGGCGGCCATCCTGCTCCTTGCCATGGCCACACTCAAGGCGGGCGACCACGTCATCTGCTCGCAGGGCGTATTTGGCTCCACCATCAATCTGTTTGGCCGCGAACTGGCGCGCTTTGGTGTGGAGGCCACCTTTGTGTCGCAGACCGATGTGACGCAATGGGCCGCCGCGTTGCGTCCCAACACCCGCATGCTGTTTGCGGAAACCCCGTCCAACCCACTGACCGAAGTGTGCGACATTGCGGCGCTGGCCGATATTGCGCACGGCGCAGGGGCTGAACTGGTGGTGGACAACTGTTTTTGCTCGCCGGCGCTGCAGCGCCCGCTTACATTCGGCGCCGACTGGGTGATCCACTCTGGCACCAAATATCTCGACGGACAGGGGCGTGTCATTGCCGGGGCGGTCTGCGGTCGCGCCGCGCCGATTCACGACAAACTACTGCCAGTGCAGCGCACAGTGGGTCTGTCGCTCTCGCCTTTCAACGCCTGGGTGGTGCTCAAAGGCATGGAAACCCTGAGCGTGCGCATGGCGGCGCACAGCGCTGCGGCGCTGGACATGGCGCAATGGCTGCAGGCGCAACCGGTGATTGATCGCGTGTTTTATCCGGGGCTGGCGTCGCATCCTCAACATGCCTTGGCCATGCGCCAGCAAAAAGCGGGTGGGGCCGTGCTGTCCTTCGTGCTCAAGGCCGCGCATGCCGAGCAGGCCCGGGCGCGCGCCTTTCACGTCATCGACCAGACCCGCATCTGCTCCATCACCGCCAACCTCGGCGATACCAAAACCACCATCACCCATCCGTCCACCACCACACATGGCCGACTGCGCGAAGAGCAGCGCCAGGCTGCGGGAATTGGGCAAGGGATGATTCGTCTTGCCGTCGGCCTGGAAGACCTGGCTGATCTCAAGCACGATCTGGCGCGTGGTTTGCATACGCTGACTTGATGGCTTTTTCCGCTTGATTGCCTGCCAAGGCCTTACGAACAATCTCTCATGTCCACCCCAACTCCCCGCGTTCGCACCCGCTTTGCACCCAGCCCGACGGGTTTCATCCACTTGGGCAATATTCGCTCCGCGCTTTATCCCTGGGCGTTTGCCCGGCATCACGGCGGAGATTTCATCCTGCGAATCGAAGACACCGATACCGAACGGTCTTCCGAAGAGGCCGTGCAGGTCATTCTTGAAGCGATGGATTGGCTGGGGCTGGACTATGACGAAGGCCCGTTCTATCAAATGCAGCGCATGCCGCGTTACCGCGAGGTGCTCGATGCGTTGCGGCAGTCCGGCATGGTTTATCCCTGCTACACATCCACCGCCGAACTCGATGCCTTGCGCGAGCGCCAGCTTGCGGCCAAGCAAAAGCCGCGCTACGACGGCACCTGGCGTCCCGAACCCGGCAAGACGCTGCCCCCCATTCCTGAAGGCGTACAGCCGGTCTGG
>JAFGXB010000031.1 GCA_016936875.1 Burkholderiaceae bacterium
CCCACGCCCATCAGCATGCAGCTCACCGTGCAGTTGCCACCGATCCAGTTGGCTCCGCCCTTGGCCAGAGCGGCATCGATGACCGGGCGGTTGACCGGATCGAGAATGATCACGCAGTCGTCACGCATGCGCAGGGTGGAGGCGGCGTCGATCCAGTGCCCTTTCCAGCCGGAGGCGCGCAGCTTATCGAACACCGCCGTGGTGTAGTCGCCCCCCTGCGCGGTGAGGATGATGTCGCAGCGGCGCAGCTGCTCCAGATCGTGCGCGTCTTGCAATGCAGTTTCGCTCTTCGCTTCCGCCGGGGCCTTGCCGCCCGCGTTGCTGGTGCTGAAGAACAGCGGTTCGATCAGGTCGAAATCGCCTTCTTCGCGCATGCGCTGCATCAGCACGGAGCCCACCATGCCGCGCCATCCCACCAATCCAACCAAGGTCGTTGCCATCATTGATCCAAGTGTTTGTTGTGTTCCAAATGTCGGCGTTTAGCCGAGTGCGGCAACCACCGCATCGCCCATTTGCGCCGTGCTGACTTTCTGCGTGCCAGGTGCGTGAATGTCGGGCGTGCGCAGGCCTTGCGCCAGCGCCTTTTGCACCGCGGCGTCGATGCGGTCGGCCTGCTCGGCCAGCCCCAGGGAATGGCGCAACATCATGGCCGCGCTCAGAATGGTCGCCAGCGGATTGGCGATGCCCTGACCGGCGATGTCCGGCGCGCTGCCATGGCTGGGCTCGTAAAGCCCCTGCCCCTTTTCGTTCAACGACGCCGAAGGCAGCATGCCGATGGAGCCTGTCAGCATCGATGCCTCGTCGCTGAGGATGTCGCCAAACATATTGCCGGTGACGATGACGTCGAATTTCTTCGGCGCCTTGACGAGTTGCATCGCCGCGTTGTCCACATACATGTGGTCGAGCTGCACATCGGGATACTGCTGCCCGACCTCGGTGACCACGTCTTTCCAGAACTGGAAAGTTTCCAGCACATTGGCCTTGTCCACGCTGGTCAGGCGCTTGTTGCGGCCCTGCGCCGCCTTGAACGCGACATGCGCGATGCGCTCGATTTCCGGGCGGCTGTAGCGCATGGTGTCGAAGGCTTCGGGCTGGCCGGCGAAGGCGCCGTCAGGCGCGGTACGCCGCCCGCGCGGCTGGCCGAAGTAGATGTCGCCGGTGAGTTCGCGCACGATGAGAATGTCCAGGCCGGACACCACTTCGGGCTTCAGACTGGAGGCATCGGCCAGTTCGGCATACAGGATGGCCGGACGCAAATTGGCGAACAGGCCGAGATTCTTGCGCAGCCCCAGAATGGCCTGCTCGGGGCGCAGGTGTCGCTCCAGGGTGTCGTACTTCCAGTCGCCGACGGCGCCAAACAGGACGGCGTCTGCCGCGTGGGCCAGTTTCAGGGTGGCCTCTGGCAGCGGATGACCGCTGGCGGCATAGGCTGCGCCACCCACCGGGGCGAACTCAAAAGTGAAGTCGAACCCGTCTTGCGCAATGCGCTGGAGCACCTTGACGGCTTCGGCAATGATTTCGGGCCCGATTCCGTCTCCGGGCAATACGGCAATTTTCATGGGGAACAATTCGCGTGGGAATGTGGAAAAGCGTCAAAGGATGCGGTTGTCGAGCCAGGGCATGCGCGCCAGGCGCTCAGCCTCATACGCGCGGATGTCTTGTGCATGGCCGAGGGTGAGGCCGATGTCGTCGAGCCCATTGATCAGGCAGTGCTTGCGGAAGTCGCCCACGTCGAAGGCGAGTTCGCTGCCATCGGGTTTGACCACCACTTGGCGCGGCAGGTCGATGGTGAGCGAGTAGCCGACGAAGCCATAGAGTTCATCGAACAACCGGGCCACCTGCGCCTTGGACAACACAATGGGCAGTACGCCGTTCTTGAAGCAGTTGTTGTAGAAGATGTCGGCGTAGCTGCTGGCGATCAGGGCGCGAAAACCATACTGCTGCAGCGCCCAGGGGGCATGCTCGCGCGAGGAGCCGCAGCCGAAGTTATCGCGCGCCAGCAGAATGCTGGCCCCGGCATAGCGCGGCTGGTTGAGCGCGAAGTCGGGGTTGGGCTTGCGCGAGGCCGGGTCTTGTCCGGGTTCGCCGTGGTCGAGATAGCGCCATTCGTCGAACAGGTTGGGGCCGAAGCCGGTACGGTGGATCGACTTGAGAAACTGCTTGGGAATGATGGCGTCGGTATCGACGTTGTCGCGATCCATCGGCGCAACCAGTCCCTTGTGGACGACGAATTTTTCCATGGTGTCTGCCCGCGTTGCCGCGGTGTTTGGGTGTTATTTCGACTTGTCAGCCGCGTTGGTGATGGCCTGGCCACCTGCCTTGAGGTCCTGGCCCACCCCCGCCACGGTATTGCATGCGGTCAGGGAAAGCAGCGTGGCGGCGAGTAGAAGAATGGACAGCAGAGGTTTCATGGTGATCTCCTGAAAAAGACGGTGTGTGCGCTCACAGTTTGCGCACATCGACAAAATGCCCGGCGATGGCCGCTGCGGCTGCCATGGCCGGGCTGACCAGATGGGTGCGCCCACCCGCGCCCTGCCGCCCCTCGAAGTTGCGGTTGGAGGTCGAGGCGCAACGCTCGCCCGGCTCCAGACGGTCGGCATTCATGGCCAGACACATGGAGCACCCCGGCTCGCGCCATTCGAAACCAGCGGCCTTGAAAATCTTGTCCAGCCCTTCCGCCTCGGCTTGCGCCTTGACCAGACCGGAGCCCGGGACGATCAGAGCCTGGCGCACGTTGGAGGCGATGTGCCGCCCGGAGACCACTTGCGCGGCGTCGCGCAGGTCTTCGATGCGCGAGTTGGTGCAGGAGCCGATGAACACTTTGTCGATGCGGATGTCGGCAATCGCCTTGTTCGGCTCCAGGCCCATATAGGTGAGCGCGCGCTCCATTGCCGAGCGCTTGTTGGCGTCTTTCTCCTTGTCGGGATCGGGCACGCGGGCGTCGATGGGCAGCACCATTTCGGGCGACGTGCCCCAGGTGACCTGCGGCACCAACTCGCGGGCATCGAGCGTGACCACGCGGTCGAACTTCGCGTCAGCGTCGGAATGCAGGCCGCGCCAGTATTGCACCGCCATGTCCCACGCCACGCCGGTGGGCGCGAAGGGACGACCGCGCACATAGTTGACGGTGGTGTCGTCCACCGCCACCAGCCCGGCGCGCGCGCCCGCCTCGATGGCCATATTGCACAAGGTCATGCGGCCTTCCATGCTGAGTGCGGCGATGGTGCTGCCGGCGAACTCGATGGTGTAACCGGTGCCCCCGGCAGTGCCGATTTTGCCGATGATGGCCAGCGCAATGTCCTTGGCGCGGCAGCCTGTGGGCAGCGGCCCGTCCATGCGCACCAGCATGTTTTTCATCTTGGGCGCCAGCAGGGTTTGCGTGGCCAGCACATGCTCGACTTCACTGGTGCCGATGCCAAAGGCGAGTGCCCCGAAAGCGCCGTGGGTGCTGGTGTGCGAATCGCCGCAGACCACCGTCATGCCCGGCAGGGTGGCGCCCTGTTCGGGGCCGATGACATGAACGATGCCCTGGCGGCGATCGTTCATGCGGAACTCGGTGATGCCGTTGGCCGCGCAGTTGGCATCGAGCGTATCGACCTGGAGCCGCGAGATCGGGTCGGCAATGCCTTCGGCGCGGTCGGTGGTGGGCACGTTGTGGTCGGCCACGGCCAGATTGGCGCTCAGCCTCCAGACTTTGCGGCCCGCGAGTTGCAGGCCTTCAAAGGCCTGCGGGCTGGTGACCTCATGCACCAGATGGCGGTCGATATAGAGCAGCGCGGTGCCGTCCTCCTCGGTACGCACCACATGCTCGTCCCACAATTTGTCGTACAGCGTTCGTCCCATCTGCATCTCCTGCGTCTTGAATGATTGATTTTAGTTGGCGTGGTTCACGCTGCGCTCGGCTGGGTCTGCATCCAGGCGACCGGCAGATCGAACGATCCGTCCGGCTGCACGCGCATGGCCTCGCGCGCCTCCTGCGGCGCTTGCGCCAACACCGCGCGGATGGCCTGCACCCGCAGCTCCGGTGTACGCATGCGCGCAACCCAGGACGCGAATTCCATGGTCAGCGCCCAGGTGTCAGACTGCGGGGCGGCAAACCCGGCTTGCCGGAGCAAATCGCCCCACTCCGACAAGCGGTAATCGCGCACATGCGAGGCATCGCGCAGTATTTCGACCGTCTGCAACACGGTGTCGCACAACGGCGTTTCCGGAGCCACGACGTCAATGACCACCAGCGTGCCGCGCGGCTTCAACACCCGGCGCACCTCGCGCAGCGCCGTCGGCACATCGAGCCAGTGGTGTGCGGAAAAGCGGGTGACAACCAGATCGAAGCTGGCATCGGCAAACTGCAAGGCTCCCACCGATCCTTGCCGCGTCTGCACACCGCTCAACTGCCGCACCGCCGCCTCACGCGCCACCACGTCGAGCATTGGCGCCGCCAGATCAAACGCGGTGACCTGCGCGCCGGCCGCGGCAAGGGCGAAACTGGCATGCCCCGCGCCGCAACCCAGATCAAGCGCCTTGCCGATCTGCAGTGACGGCACCAGCGCGCCAAGACGGCGCAAATCCGCGCCCTGCGCGTGCACCGCACTGGAAAGGTACGCCGCAGCAGTCGTGCCAAACTGCTGCGCGGTCAACGCATCTTGTTTCATGGAATGTCCTCCGAGATCGGGCCGCAGACGTGCGGTTTCATCGGCTGATCACAAAGATAGCGGCGCTTATTTCCTGGTACAAGATGAAAAAATATCCTGGTATAAAAATCTCCTACCCTGCATCCATCGCGTCTGTAGCGCCCCGCCATGCCTGTCCCGCCCCATACACCGTCCACCACACCAGACTCCGGCCGTCTGCTGGGCGAGTTCATCCGAGAGCACCGCAATCGCCTGTCGCCTGCGGCCGCCGGCCTGCCCGCCACGGGACGACGGCGTGCACCCGGTCTGCGCCGCGAAGAGCTCGCCACACTCTGCGGGGTCAGCGCCACATGGATCACCTGGCTGGAACAAGGTCGGCACGTTGCGCCATCGACCAAAACGCTGGAGCGGCTGGCCCTGGCCTTGCAACTCACCGCAGCGGAACGCACTTATCTGTTTGCACTCGCCCGGCGCCGCGATCCGAACGCGCCTGCGGCTCCCTCCAGTGCGGTCGATGCCGTGCTGCGCAGCGTGCGGTCCATCCACCATCCCGCCTATGTGCTCAATCAGCGTTGGGATGTGGTGGCGGGCAACGCCCCGGCCGCCGACCTGTTTCTCAACTGGCAGGCCCCGCAAACGCACAGTGCGACCGAAGGTGCACCGCCCAATCTGTTTCGTTTTCTGTTTTTGAATCCGCAGGCGCGGGTGCTGATCGAGCACTGGGCTGTGCGCTCGCAGCGTTTGGTGGCGGAGTTCCGGGCGGACTGTGGCGGACGTCTGCACGCCGCGCCGCTGCGCGAATTGATTGACGACTTGATCGCGCACAGCCCGGAATTTTCCGCGCTGTGGAAACTCAATGACGTGCAGGAGCGCGAAGGCGGGGAACGTGGTTTTCAGCACCCCCTGCACGGCCACCTGGTTTACGAGCAATTGACCCTGCGCGCCGCGCTACACCCGGAATACAAACTGGTGATGCTGTTGCCGCGGGCCGCACCGGCCTGAATTGCCGGACATCGCGCCAAGAAAAAGACCGCGCCCTGCGCGGTCGTGTTGAGCCGATAGCGGCAGTGCGCTTGTTCAGGCGCGCTCAGCGATGGGTTTGATGTCGCGGCGGACCGCGCCGGTGAACAACTGGCGCGGGCGGCCAATTTTGTACTCGGGATCGGTGAGCATTTCGTTGAGCTGGGCAATCCAGCCCACCGTGCGCGCCAGAGCGAAGTTGGCGGTGAACAGTGAGACCGGCACGCCGATGGCCTTCTGCACGATGCCGGAATAGAAGTCGACGTTGGGATAGAGCTTGCGCTGAATGAAGTAATCGTCCTCCAGCGCGATTTTCTCCAGGGTCATGGCCAGCTTGAACAACGGGTCGTTATGCAGGCCGAGGGCGTCGAGCACTTCGTGGCAGGTTTCGCGCATGAGCTTGGCGCGCGGGTCGTAGTTCTTGTAGACGCGGTGGCCAAAGCCCATCAGCCGCACCGAGGAGTTTTTGTCTTTGACGTTGGCGATGAACTCGCCGATCTTGGCCACGCCGCCCTGCGCCTGAATGTCGTCGAGCATGTTCAGACAGGCTTCATTCGCCCCGCCGTGCGCCGGCCCCCAAAGGCAGGCCACACCTGCGGCGATGGCGGCAAACGGGTTGGTTCCACTGGACGCGCAAAGCCGAACGGTGGAGGTGGAGGCGTTTTGCTCGTGGTCGGCGTGCAGAATGAAGATGCGGTCGAGCGCACGTTCGATCACCGGATTGGGCTCGTAGTCTTCGCAGGGCGTGGCCCACATCATCCGCATGAAGTTGCCGGCATAGCTCAGCTTGTTCTGCGGGTACATATAGGGCTGGCCCATGTTGTACTTGTAGGCCATGGCCACGAGGGTGGGCATTTTGGCAATGAGGCGGATGGCCGAGATGTCGCGCTGTTCGGGGTCGTTGACGTTGATGGAGTCGGGGTAGAACGCCGACATGGCGCCAACCAGCCCGGTGAGCACCGCCATGGGATGCGCGTCGCGGCGGAAGCCGCGCAGGAAGAACTGCATCTGCTCATTCACCATGGTGTGCTGGGTGATGCGCTTTTTGAAGGCGATTTTTTCGGCTTCGTTCGGCAGCTCGCCGTAAAGAATGAGGTAGCAGGTCTCCATGTAATCGCACTGCACGGCGATCTGCTCGATGGGGTAGCCACGGTACAGCAGTTCGCCCTTGTCGCCGTCGATGTAGGTGATGGCCGAGCTGCACGACGCGGTGGACAGAAAGCCCGGGTCGTAGGTGAATTTTCCGGTCTGGCCGTAGAGCTTGCGAATATCGATCACGTCCGGTCCGATGGTGCCCTTGTAGATTGGCAGATCGACGCTGGGCGCGCCGTCGGTGAACGACAGGGTGGCTTTGTCACTTGAGGGGGTCATGTTCAATTCTCCGGGGACTGTGTTGTGGGGGCTCCTGGAGACGTGCCCAGGGACGAAATGACGCGAGTCGGCATCAGCCGGGCTCACAAGCGCTGCAATGTGTCAAGCAATTTCCGCACCTGCGGCCGGTCCAGATCGACAGGAAGCGGCGTGTTGCGCAGGAGCAGGTCAAAGAGGGTGTTGTCGTCCAGGGCCAGCAGAGCGTTCAGCGCAGCCACCTCGTCGCTGTGGAGCGGGGTGTCGCATTGCGCGAAATAGCGCTGCAGGATCAGGTCGTTCTCCAGCATGCCGCGCCGCGCGCGCCAGCGCAGCCGCGAGAGTTCGGTTGCGGAGTCGGCTGAAACGGCGGTGGTTGCGGGCTGCATGGCGGTATCAGACGGCGCGGCGCACCATCATCTCCTTGATCTTGCTGATCGCCAGGGTGGGGTTGAGTTCCTTGGGGCAAACGTCCACACAGTTCATGATGGTGTGGCAGCGGAACAGGCGGTAGGGGTCTTCCAGATTGTCGAGTCGCTCGCCAGTGGCTTCGTCGCGGCTGTCGGCGATGAAGCGATAGGCCTGCAACAGACCTGCCGGGCCGACGAATTTGTCGGGATTCCACCAGAAGCTCGGACACGAGGTGGAACAGCTCGCGCAAAGAATGCACTCGTACAGGCCGTTGAGTTCGTCGCGCTCGGCGGGCGACTGCAGACGTTCCTTCTCGGGCGGCGGCGTGTTGTTGACGAGGTAAGGCTTGATCGAGTGGTATTGATTGAAGAACTGGGTCATGTCCACGATCAGGTCGCGGATGACCGGCAGACCCGGCAGGGGTTTGAGCACCACCGGCTCCTTGAGGGTGAGCAGATTGGTGATGCAGGCCAGGCCGTTCTTGCCGTTGATGTTCATCGCATCCGAGCCGCACACGCCTTCGCGGCAGGAACGACGGATGGACAGCGAGTCGTCAAGCTCCCACTTGATGCGCTGGATGGCGTCGAGCAGCATCTTGTCGGTGTGCAGCAGGGTCACCTCGTAATCCTGCATGAAGGGCTTGGCGTCCTTGTCAGGGTCGTAGCGGTAAATCGAAAACTTCATCTTGCGCGTGTCGTTCATTTGCGCTCCTCTTGCCCGCCGTGTGCAGGCAGTTGATCCATCAGAAGGTTCGGGCCTTGGGCTTGAAGGGCTCGACGGTCAGGGGCTTGAGCTGTACGGGCTTGTAGCTCAGGCGGCTGCCTTCGCGCCACCACAGCGTGTGCTTGAGCCAGGCCTCATCGTCGCGCCCGGTGTGGTCGTTGTGGTAGTGCGCGCCGCGGCTTTCCTTGCGGGCCTCGGCCGACACGATGGTGGCCTTCGCGACTTCGATGAGGTTGTCGACCTCCAGCGCTTCGATCCGGGCGGTGTTGAACACCTTGGATTTGTCCTTGAGGTAGATGCGGTCGACCTGGCCCGCAATGTCGGCAATGGCCTGCACGCCCTCCGCCATGAGGGTCTCGGTGCGGAACACGCCGCAATGGGTCTGCATCGCCGTGCGGATGGCATCGGCCACCACATGGCTGCCGTCCCCGCTCTTGGAGGCGTCGAGCTGGGCAAGACGCGCGAGCGAACGGTCGGCGGCGTCCTTGGGCAGCGGTTTGTGGCTGCGCTGATGAATGCCGCTGTTCACGATATGGTTGCCCGCCGAGCGTCCGAACACCAGAAGGTCGAGCAGGGAGTTGGTGCCCAGGCGGTTGGCGCCATGCACGCTCACGCAGGAGCATTCACCGATGGCGTAGAGCCCACCCACCACCGCCGCGGGATTGTCGCCCTGCGGCATGACCACCTGACTGTGGATGTTCGCCGGGATGCCGCCCATCTGGTAGTGAATGGTCGGCACCACCGGAATGGGCTCCTTGATCGGATCGACGTTGGCGAAACGGATGGCGATCTCGCGGATCGAAGGCAGCCGCTTCATGATGGTCTCGGCGCCCAGGTGATCGAGCTTGAGCAGGACATGGTCCTTGCGCGGCCCGGCGCCCCGTCCCTCCTTGATCTCCTGATCCATCGAGCGCGAGACGAAGTCGCGCGGTGCCAGATCTTTGTAGGTCGGGGCATAACGCTCCATGAAGCGCTCGCCATTGGCGTTGAGCAGAATCCCACCCTCGCCGCGCACGCCCTCGGTGATCAGCACGCCGGCACCGGCCACGCCGGTGGGATGGAACTGCCAGAACTCCATGTCCTGCAGCGGAAGGCCCGCCCGCGCGGCCATGCCCAGGCCGTCTCCGGTGTTGATGAAGGCATTGGTCGACGCGGCGAAGATGCGCCCCGCCCCGCCGGTGGCCAGCACCGTGGCCTTGCCCTCGAAAATCGTCACGTCGCCCGTTTCCATTTCGAGCGCGACCACGCCGAGAACGTCGCCCTCGGCATCGCGAATCAGATCGAGCGCCATCCATTCCACGAAGAAATGGGTGCGGGCCTCCACGTTCTGCTGATAGAGCGTGTGCAGCATGGCATGACCGGTGCGGTCCGCCGAGGCGCAGGCGCGCTGCACCGCCTTCTCGCCGAAGTTGGCGGTATGACCGCCGAAGGGTCGCTGATAAATGGTGCCGTCGGGGTTGCGGTCGAACGGCATGCCGAAATGCTCGAGCTCATACACCGCGCTGTTGGCCTCGCGGCACATGAATTCGATGGCGTCCTGGTCGCCGAGGTAGTCCGAGCCCTTGACGGTGTCGAACATGTGCCAGTACCAGTCGTCCTCACTCATATTGCCCAGGGAGGCGGCCACCCCGCCCTGCGCCGCCACCGTGTGCGAGCGCGTCGGAAACACCTTGGAGAGCACCGCCACGTCCAGCCCGGCCCGCGCCAGTTGCAGGGCGCAGCGCATCCCCGAACCACCGGCCCCCACCACCACCACATCGAATTTGCGATTACTGACCTGCATTTACGCTCTCCACAACACTTGCAGGGCCCAGCCCGCGCAAGCCAATAGCCACAGAATGGTGCCGATCTGCAGCAGCAGTCGCACGCTCACCGGTTTGACGTAATCCATCCAGATGTCGCGCATGCCCACCCAGACGTGATAGATCAGCGCCAGCACCGTCACGAAGGTCAGCAACTTCATCCATTGCTGTGCAAACAGGCCGTGCCAGCGGGCGTAGTCGAGCGGCCCGGGGGCGAGGAAATACGTCAGCAGCACCAGGGTGAACACTGCGATCACCGCAGCGGTCACCCGCTGCGCCATCCAGTCGCGCAAGCCATAGTGCGCACCAACGACCAGGCGCTTGTTTCCAATCTTGTCGGCAGCCATGTCAGTACACCCCCAGCAGCTTCAGGCCAAACAGCGCGGTCAGTCCGAGCGAGACGGCAAACGTCATGCGCGCCAGTTGCAGCCCCTGCGCCTTGCTCACCGCATGGAACGCATCCATCCACAAGTGCCGCACGCCGGCCACGAGGTGATGCATCAGCGCCCAGAACAGGCCGAGCAAAATGAGTTTGACGAACCAGTGCGACAGGAACTGCCCGATGGCAGCGTGGCTCTCGGCGCTGCGCAGGCTGTCGTCGAACACCCAGAGCACCAGCGGCAAGGCAAGAAACATCACCGCGCCGCTCACCCGGTGCAAGATGGAGACGATACCGGCCAGCGGCAGGCGGTAGCCCACGATCTGACCGATATGAATGTTGCGGTAAACCGGCCGTGCCGGTGGCGACGCAGGTTTTGTCATGACGCTGACCTCGTTGTGAACGCAAATAGCTTGACGGGAGCCGGGTGTTGGTGTTCTTGTTGTTCGCTTTGAATACGCGGTATGGCGTTTCAAAATTCTGCTGGTGTTTTTAGTTTATTGCATTGCAGCATGCGAACGACCCATCCGCCAGCAGCTGTTTTGAATCTCAGGACAGCACAGAGCTTGTGAATTTTTCGGGCCTGTCCGAAAGGCGCGTCAAAACCCACCCGATCGAGGCGCAAAGCACAGCCATAGCCCGGGCTATGGCGCGCATTTGCAACGAAG
>JAFGXB010000262.1 GCA_016936875.1 Burkholderiaceae bacterium
GCATCCATCTGACCCGCTTTTGACCAAATCGACTGTTTCCGACCTGCTGCATTGCAGCGAGAGAACCCTGGAACGCCTTGTGCGCAGCGGGGAATTCCCGCCCCCCCTGCGCCACGGCAAAGAAGCGCTGTGGTTCGAGTCGGTGGTCCAGCACTGGCTGCAAACGCAGCGCGAGGCCCAACTCGCCTGGGTGCCGAAGACGGTCCCCGCAGCCCGCGGACCCGCCCCGTTGCATCACCCCACGCTGTTCGCGATGGCGACCCCCGTGGATACCGCCACGCGTGCGCCGGCCACGGCAGCTGCCAGCGTCCGCAGCCAGGCCGGCGCGTCGCGCCGGGCGCTGCCGGCTTGAGGAACCCAGGGTCGGGGAACCGACCTGCCGCAGGGTGGGGGCAATCAAACGCGCCGCCGCCCTGCGTTTTCTTCCGAACCGGGCGAGAGCGCCAGAGCCCGCTCGTCGCGCCTGGCGCCCTGCAGGACGGCCCCGACCACTTCCATGGTCGGGGCCGTCCTGCTTCCGTTTCGCTCAGGCAGAGCGGCGCTGATACTGGTCGAGCCGGACGACGTTATCCGGCGCAGGCTGAGGCGCTGGCGGACTTTGCATCAGACTCTCCCCTGTTGCGGACCTCTGGTCGTCTCGGGTGCCGACGGGGGCGGGCCGGCGCGCACGCGGATGTTTTTTGGGGCCCTGCGGGTCGTACTGTGGCGGTAGTACAGAGGAGCCCGGCCCGCTCTGCGCATCGAGGCGGTCGAGTTCGTTGACGACATCGGTACACGTCATGTCGACATATACCTCGGCCATGCGCGTGGAGGTGTGTCCCAGCAGGTGCTTGATGGCGGTCACCGTCGCCCCTTTGCGGGCGTAATACGTGGGGGCGATATGGCGCAGGTCGCGGAACGGCAAGGTCGGAAGCCCGGCCTTGATGCGCACGCCGTCCCAGGCCATGTCGACTGCGTTGGAGCGCAGCGGAAACACCCGCTCGGCATGCAGGCGCGGCACGCGTGCGAGCACCTCCACGGAGCGGCGGCTCAGCGGGACTTGGGCCGGCCGACCCTTGGCCCAAATCGTGGCCTTGCGCCCCTCGAGGTCGAGATTATCCCAGCGCAGCTTCAGCAGCGACCCCTTGCGCATGGCCGAGCACATCGCCAGTTCGACCAGCGGCCAGATTTGTGGGTTGTCGCACTCGGAGAGTGCTTGCACCAGACGCTCGATTTGCGCGCTGCCGACGGTGACAAAGCGTTTGGCGCCGGTGCGCAGCTTCACGCCGACGCACGGGTTCTCAAACAGGGTCCATTTCCAGGTGGTGATGGCGACGTTGAAGCAGCTCTTGAGCAGAGCGATTTCTTTTTGCACCGTGCTCTCGGAGAGGCCATCGGCGAGCATGGTGGTCTTGAGCTGCTCGATGTCGGCTGTGGTGATGCGGCTGCACAGTGTGGCGCCCAGGGCGTGAATCTTCGCGTAGGTGCGGGCGGACTTGGCGAGCCGGGCGTCGAGGTGGCGCTGCCAGCCCGCGGGCACGACTTTGTCCGCCGACTTCAGGCACAGAGAGCGTCGACCCTGCGCATCGCACGCCACCGCCAGGGCCGGGTAGCCGGCGGCGGTGGCGTAGTGGTTGATGCGGTCGATTTCCGCTTGATAGCCGTCCTTGACCAGGGTCTTGAGCTGGGCGTACTCCGCCAGCAGGGCGCCCAGGGTCACCCGGGCTGGTCCGCCGAATGCCGCCTCCGGGGTGGCGTCGACCCGGGCCTGCTCACTGCTCAGCCAGGCGCGGGCCTCCTTCTCGTACTGGAACTTTTTGCGCGCCGTGCGCCCATCGGGCAAGCGAACCTCGGCATGCCAGCCGGCGCGGCCTTTGATTTGGAAGGGTTTCATCGCGCACCTCCGTGAACAACACAAGAGGGCAGTCGGCCCGTCTGGGCGCGCGGTGGAGGAAGGGGTGAGGCAGTTTGCTTCATGACAAGTCCTTAGAAAAGTGGGAGGGACTTGGCGTGAAGCCATCGCTGTTCTTAAAGTCGGTTGCCGGCGCGGGCCCACACGACGACTTTAAGGATGTCGCGCGCGACCCCGCGCAGCATGCCGCTCAGGGGGCATGCTGCGCGATGGCGTTTGCACGACATCACGCGACACCGGACGACTGCAGGTCACTGACAAAATCACTGACATGCCCCGTTTTCGGGCCTGGAAAAACAAAAAGGCCTCACAGCATGCGCTGTAAGGCCTTGATTTACCTCTGTATTCTGTGGCTCCTCGACCTGGGCTCGAACCAGGGACCTACGGATTAACAGTCCGGCGCTCTACCGACTGAGCTATCGAGGAACAGCAAAGCATGAAAGTGTATATGGGTTTTCGGTTTGGCGTCAAGCGCTTTGAGGGCAGAGAAAGCTGTCAAGCTTCAGTGATGGACGCGACGCTCAGTCGAAAACGGGCGTTTCGACGCCAAGCACCTTGTGCAGCTTGGGGCTGGTTGTTGTGTATTGCAGGTGAATTTTCTTTTCCGGGAAGATGAAGGGCGCAGCGCCAAAGGCGGCTAATGCGGCTTCATGAAAGCCGGACAAGATCAGTTTCTTTTTTCCCGGATAGGTGTTGATATCGCCCACGGCGAAGATGCCAGGGATGCTGGTCTGGAATTTTTCGGTATCGACGACGAGTTGTTTGCGTTCGATGTCCAGGCCCCAATCCGCAATCGGACCGAGCTTGGGAGATAGCCCGAAGAACACCAGCAGCATGTCGAGGGGCAGGCGTCGGGTGATGCCGTCGTTGCCGGTGACCTTGATCATGTGCAGTTGGCCGTTTGCATTCTCTTCGTAGCCGGCAACCTGACCGACGAGGAATTGCATCTCGTGTTGCTCGCACAGAGCGTGCATCTGGGCAACGGATGCCGGTGCGGCGCGGAAGCCGTCGCGGCGGTGAATGAGGGTGACGCTCTCCGGCCGATAGTCGGTGTTCTGCACGAAGTGCAGCGCCCAATCGAGTGCGGAATCGCCCCCGCCGATGATGACCAGATTTTTGTCAGCGAACTGTGCCGGGTTGCGCACACGGTAAAACAATTGACTGCCTTCGAATTTCTCCAGTCCGTCCACTTTGAGGGTGCGTGGCTGAAAGGAGCCAACGCCAGCGGCGATGAAGACGGTCTTTGTCAGTAGGCGCGTGGATTTGCTGGTTTCCACCAGAAAACGGCCGTCTGCCTGGGGCTCTAGCATGGTGACTTCCTGCCCAAGGTGGAAGGTGGCGCCGAAGGGGGCAATCTGCTTGAGCAGGTTGTCGGTCAGTTCCTGGCCGGTGCAGACGGGGACGGCGGGGATGTCGTAAATCGGCTTGTCGGGGTAAAGCTCGACGCATTGGCCGCCAGGATGGGCGAGTGTGTCGATGACATGCGCCTTGATTTCGAGCAAGCCAAGTTCGAACACCTGAAACAGACCAACCGGGCCCGCGCCAACGATGACCGCGTCCGTTTCAATGAGGTCGGCAGCCACGGCGCTGGGATGTTGGGTGGAGGGGGCGTTGGACTGGTCCATGCGAAATGAGGTGGCTGAAAGAAAAAAGAGCGGCGTGCGTGCCGCTGGCGTGGTGAGACAAGCGGCAGATCAGCGCTGCAGATACTGCATTTTGTCCGGCTTGTCTTTCCATTCGTCGGCATCATCTGGCGCTGGTTTGCGTTTGGTGATGCTGGGCCACTGACGCGAGAGCTCGGCGTTGATCTTGATGAAGGACTGCTGATCGCCCGGCACATCTTCTTCTGCATAAATGGCGTTGGCGGGACATTCCGGCACGCAGACCGCGCAATCGATGCACTCGTCGGGGTCGATGACGAGAAAGTTCGGGCCCTCGCGGAAACAGTCCACCGGACAGACATCGACACAGTCGGTGTATTTGCAGCGAATGCAGTTTTCAGTAACGACGAAAGTCATGGAAGTGGCCAAGTATGTCAAAACGTCAGAATTTTAACTGCCGACGTGCTGGCCGGTCTGCGCCGGATCAAAACCCGCTTGTTGCCATGGCGGTCGCAAAAAGACCACCGTGCCCGGCAAGCGGGCAACGATGGCCTGGAGTCTGCTGATTCAGGTTTTGCGCGGCGTGGTCAGTTGGGCAGCCGGAAGTGCGCGCACCCGGGAGCCTGCGCGCTGCCAGATTTCAAAACCCGTCATGCCGACGACCATGCTGCCGAAAAACAGCCATTCTTGCCAGGTTGACGCGGCAAGTGAAGCGAGCGAGGGGCCGGGGCACAAGCCGGTCATTCCCCAGCCCACGCCAAAGATGGCGCTGCCCAGAATGAGCTTGCCCGTGATGCCGCTGGTGGTGGGAAACGCGATTTTTTCGCCGATGACCGACTTGGCCCGGCGTTGCGCCATTTGCATGGGGACGAGCGCCACGAGAACCGCGGTGATCATCACCAGAATGAGGCTGGGGTCCCATGCCCCGGCAATATCGAGAAAGGCGATCACTTTGGCGGGATCGGTCATGCCCGAAACAAGCAATCCGATGCCAAACAGGATGCCGCTGAGAAAGGCGAGTGTCTTCATGGCTCAGGCGCCTCCCAGCAGATGCCGCATGACGAACGTGGTCACCATGCCCATGCCGATGAAAGTGCCGACCGCGGCAATTGAGCGCGGAGAAAAACGCGCCAGGCCGCAGACGCCGTGGCCACTGGCGCAGCCGGAGCCCATCCGCGTGCCGAAACCCACAAGCAGACCGCCAATGGCAATGACAGGCCAGGATTCCCCGTAGTGCGCGCCGGGAACGGGGCGAAACAGCACCCAGAGGAACGAGGCGACAACCAGTCCGCCCAGAAACCAGAGCCGCCACGGCGTGGGCCGCCTGGCTTGCATGGCCTCATTGATGGCCCCGCCAAAAATGCCGCTGATCCCGGCGATTTTGCCGCCGCCGAGCGCCATGGCACCCGCCGCCGCGCCAATCAGCGCCCCGCCGAGAATGGCTGTGCCGGGCGTGAAGTGCGCCCAATCGATGCTGAACATTTGTCTCTCCTTCGTGACATTGCATGTTGTCTCTGGTTTTATTGACGCCATGCCAGTGATCTGGTCAGGCCGTTTTGCCGTGCCGCAGCGACATGCAAGCGCTGTGGCACGAGCGCACTCATTTGCCCGGCGGATCGCCGCCGCCGTGGCAGTAAATCTGGTAGAGCGTCATCAGAACCGCACTGGCCGCCGGGCTTGCCAGGCTGTAATACACGCGCTTGCCTTCGCGCCGGGTTTTCACCAAGCCCTGTGCGCGCAGCACGGTGAGTTGTTGCGACAGCGTGGGCTGGCTCACGTCGCAGGTGGCTTCGAGGTCGCTGACACAGATTTCCCCGCGATTGATCTGGCACAAAATCAGTAAGCGATCCGGGTTGCCCAGGGTTTTGAGCAAGGCGCCAGCCTGCTCCGAGTTACGGCGCATGGCATCCAGGCTGGGGATCTCAAAATCTTGCGTGCTTGACATTGACTTGCCTCAATCAGGTAAAACCTAATAGGAAAACAATATATGCTTTTATATAGTGTTCCTGCAACGCATCACGCCTAGGAGATACCCGTATGAGTACGCAGACCCCCAATGTTCAGAGCTGGTTTCACGCGCCCACCTTTACGGCGACCCATTGCATCATCGACCCGCAAACCAGGCACTGCGCGATTCTCGACAGCGTGCTCGACTTCGATTACGCCTCCGGCCGCACCAAAACCGAGTTCGCCGACAAGATCGTCAGCTTCGTGCGGGATCAAGGGCTCACCGTGGACTGGCTGCTCGAAAGCCACGCCCACGCGGACCATCTTTCGGCCGCGCCCTATCTGAAAAAGGTGCTCGGCGGCCAGATTGCCATTGGCGAGCACATCCAGGACGTGCAGAAAGTGTTCAGCCAGGTGTTCAACGACAGCACCATGCCGACCGACGGCTCGCCCTTCGATCATCTGTTCAAGGATGGTGAGACCTTTGCCATCGGCAATCTGCAGGCCCGGGTGATGCACACACCTGGCCACACGCCGGCCTGCGTCACCTATCTGGTGGGAGACAGTGCCTTTGTTGGCGACACCCTGTTCATGCCCGATTACGGCACGGCGCGCTGCGACTTTCCGGGTGGAGACGCGCATGTGCTCTACCACTCCGTGCACAAGCTCTACAGCCTGCCGCCGCAAACCAAGCTCTACCTTTGCCACGATTACATGCCCGGCGGGCGCGATCCCATCTGGCAGACCACGGTGCAGGCCGAGCGCGACGGCAACGTCCAGCTCAACCAAAAGACCACCGAGGAGGAGTTTGTCGCCTTCCGCAAAAAACGCGATGCCACGCTGAACATGCCCGCGCTCATTCTGCCCTCGGTGCAGATCAATGTGCGCGCGGGTGAAATGCCAAAGGCCGAAGCCAACGGCGTGAGCTACCTCAAGCTGCCCGTGAACGCGCTGTAAATCGCTCTGGCCGAGCCATGCCGGGTGGAATGGAGGCCTCCATTCCACCCGGTTTTGTTTTTTTGGGGCGCGGCGGGCAGCCCCTACACTGCAGCCTTTTTTTGACCGCCATGACTGCAGCCGAGACCGCTTCCCAGAATTCGTATGCCAACCCGCAGGCCGCAGCGCGGCGGGTGTTGCAGGCGCTCAGCGCCGAATTGCAACTGCCCGCCCAGCAGATTCAGGCTGCCATCGAGCTGATGGACGGTGGCGCTACCGTCCCCTTCATTGCCCGCTATCGCAAAGAGGTGACGGGCGC
>JAFGXB010000263.1 GCA_016936875.1 Burkholderiaceae bacterium
AGGGCGTCGGCGTAGTTCTTGTCGAGCAGGTTGTTCAGTCCGGCGGTGAGTTGCAGCGAGGAACTGGCTTGCCAGGTGCCGTGCAAATTGAGTACGCCATAGCCGCCGGTGGGCTTTTCGCCGTTGTAGGCCGAAACCTGGGTTTGTTTGGCGGCCAGGACCCATTGCAGATTGGCGCTCCACGTCCCGGTGGCGTAGCGCAGGTTGGTGGTGGCACGCAGCGGGGCGATGCGGTAGAGGTTGTCCGCCACGTCGGTGCGTTTGCCGCGTACATAGCTCACCACGCCGTCCAGGCTGACGCCTTGCGGCATGCCGAGCGCCAGCGCCCAGTTCATGTCCAGGCCATACAGCTCGGCCTGCACGTTGTTGTATTGCAGGATGGGTTGGCCGGCGGCATCTTTGCGGGCGATGGAGGTGCCCTGGATGTAGTCGTGCACGCGGCTGTAGTAGGCGGAAGGGGCGACGCGCCAGCCGGGCCCATGCCAGTCGGCGCCCAGGTCGATGGTGTCGGCCACTTCGGGTTTGAGCGCAAGATTGCCCAGATAGGTACGGCCATCGGCCATGCCGGCGCTGGCATTGGCGGGGCTCCACAGATAGCGCTGCAGCAGGCTGGGCGACTGCATCTTGCGAGCGATGCCGGCGGTGTAGGTGAGGGTGTCGGAGGCGTTGAAGCGGGTCTGCAGCACCACGTCCCAGTTGTTGTCGGTGAGGGCGCGATTGGCCGTGTTGAATTTGGCCTGGTCGGCCAGACTCATGGCGTTAGGCGCCATGCCCAGTGCGGTGACGGGTGCGGAGTCGGTCTTGATCTGGTCTGCCCGCAGGCCCAGGCGGGTGTCCCACTGCGGTGTCCAGGCGCGCTCCCATTCTCCATAGGCGCCCAGGTGGCGGCGGGTGGAGGGGGTGATGTTGTCGCGCTTGCTCATCGGGTTGCCGGTGGCGGCAAGCGAATACGCCTGGAAGTCATTGCCATGCCAGCTCAGGCCGGTGCGCCAGGTGTTGGCGCCGTCGGGCAGGGTGTAGTCGATCGCCGCGCCCTTGTCGGTACTGGTTGCCGGGGCCTGCATGGCCATGCCGCCGGGCATGACCTTGCGCAGGCTGTAGTTGTCCATCAGATGGTCGATGGTGTGGTGATAGGCCTTGACCGCCAGTGTGCCCGCGCCGAGTTTGCCGGTGTAGCGGGCGCTGTAACTGTCGGCCTTGTCATCAATCATGTCCATCGGCAGCGCCGGGGTGCCGGCGTTGCGGGTGTGGTGCTGGCTGGCGTCGAGTTGCAACAGGCCCTCGTTGGGCAGTTTGAGGCCGAAGGTGAGATCGTGGTTGAGTGCGTGGTAGCCGGTGTCGGCCACGGTGCCGCCGGGCCAGCGCAGATTGCCACCGTTGAGCCACTGGCCGGTATAGCCCAGGCTCATGCGGTCGTTGGCAGCGGTGGCACCGAGCAGCAGGCTGCTGCCCTTGTTGGCGCTGTCGGCCGCGGCGTTCACCCGTCCGTGCATGGAGAGTCCGCTGCCCGCGCCAAATTGCGGCGGCGCGGATTCGGCCACGATGGCGCCGCCGATATGATCGCCTCCCACGCTGACCGGGGCGAGGCCGGGGTACACCGTGAGGGTGCCCAGCGTTTGCGGGGAGATGTAGTGCAGCGGCGGGTCCATGTGGTTGGGGCAGGCCGGGGTGATGGTCATGCCGTTGACCTGCACGTTGACGTTGTCGCCCATCAACCCGCGCAGCTCGGCAATGCCGGTGAGCGGCCCGTTGCGCACCACGCCGGCTCCGGCGATCTGGTTGAGCAGACTGGCGCTGTCGGCCGTGCTGGCGCGCTGCGCCGCAGTGGGCTCCACGGTGGTGGCGCTGGTGGCGAAGTCATGGACGCGGCTGGCACTGACGGCCACTTCGGGCAGGGTGCTGGCGCTGTCTGCGGCCTGCGCGGAAACCGGGCTGAACAAGCAGGACAGGGCGACGGCCAGAACCGTTGGGGCGAGGTGTTTGGGGGATGAGGATGGCATGATGACAAAATGTGACGAGAGAACGAAGCTGCCCAATCTATTGCGCGCCATGGAGGAATGGATGCGTCAAAACGTCGCATTTGTCGCCCTTGGCGCACAGGGGTTTTCCCGGCTGACCGAGGCGGACTGATGCAAGACTTTGTGTTGTTCGATGATGCGCAGGCCAGCCTTGCGCAGCCCACGAGCCGGGTGTTGAGTGGGGCTGCGGCTCAGTGGAACGCCGTGGCGCAGGAGCAGGTGGCACCTGCGTTTGCGCGGCTTGAAGCCGAGCTGGCGCAAGGGCGGCAAGTGGCGCTGTTCGTCGCCTATGAAGCAGCGCAGGCCTTGGCCGGGCTGCCCGTGCAGAAAGCCCAGGCTGCCGACACGCAGCCCCAGCCGCTGGTGCAGGCGCTGGCTTTTGCCGCCGCTACGTCGCTGTGCGCGGAGGGCGTGGCGCAATGGTTGCAGGGGCAACTTGCCGCCTTGCCCGCGCCGTTGGTCGGCCAGCCTTGCGGCGTGGCCCGGCTGCAGGCGGGCATCACCCAGCTTGATTACAACGCGGCGCTGGCGCGCATCGCCGCGCATCTGCGCGCGGGAGACAGCTATCAGATCAACTTCACCTGGCCCTTGCAGGGGCTGGCCTATGGCCATCCCCTGGCGCTGTATGCCGCATTGCGCCGGTCGCAGCCGACGCGCTATTCCTGCCTCGCCAAAATAGGGGCGCGATGGGTTCTGAGTTTTTCGCCCGAGCTGTTTTTTGCCCGCGACGGCACCCAACTCCGCGCGCGGCCGATGAAAGGCACTGCCGCGCGCCTGTCCGACCCGCAGGCCGATGCCCAGGCTGCGCTGGCGCTGGCTGCCGACGCCAAGAACCGCGCCGAGAACCTGATGATTCTCGATCTGCTGCGCAACGACCTGGGCCGACTGTCCGTGCCAGGCAGCGTGCAGGTGCCCGAGCGGTTCACCGTCGAGCCCTATCCCACGGTGTGGCAGATGACCTCCAGCGTGCAGTCCACACTGGACGATCGGGCCGGGCCGCGCGGCTGGGCGGAGGTATTCGCCGCCCTGTTTCCTTGTGGTTCCGTAACCGGTGCGCCCAAGCGCATGAGCATGGACATCATCGGTGCACTGGAAGCCGCGCCGCGCGGACTCTACACCGGCACCTTGGGCTTCATCGATCCGCGCACCCCACAGCAGGGGCCGCTGGCCGTGTTCAACGTGCCCATCCGCACCATCGAAGTCGATGACACCCTGCAGCCCGAGGGAGACGCTGCCGGAACCCGCCCGCTGCGGCTGGCCGTGGGCAGCGGCGTGGTGATCGATTCCGACCCCGCCGCCGAGTGGCAGGAATGCTGGGACAAGCTGCGTTTTGTCACTGCGCATGATCCCGGCTTTGGCCTGATCGAAACCTTCGCCGCGCTCTGGCCCGCGCAGGCCGCGCGCATCGAACGCCATCTCGCCCGGCTGGTGCGTTCGGCTGCATTTTTCGGCTTTGCCTGCGATCTACCCGCCTTGCGGCAAGCGCTGGCGCAGGCACATCGCGGCTTGAAAAGCCCTCCACACGCCGCGCCACCCGCCGTCGATCCCTGGCAGAGCGCCTGCGCCGCACTCGCCCCCGCTGCGTGGCGCACCCGGCTGGTGCTGCGCAAATCCGGCGCCTGGGAACTGGACGTGCAGCCCCTGCCATCCGTCCCGCGGCAGCCGGTGCGGCTGCTGCTGGCTGCGGACGTGCTCGATTCCACCGATCTGTTTCTGCGTCACAAAACAACCCATCGCGCGCGCTACGACACCGCTTGGCGCGCCGCAGAAACGCAAGGCGCGTTCGATCAAATTTTTTGCAACGAACGCGGTGAACTGTGCGAAGGCGCGCGCAGTTCGCTGTTGCTGCGGCTGGACGGCCAGTGGTGGACGCCGCCGCTGCGCAGCGGCCTGCTGCCCGGCGTGGCGCGGCAGACGCTGCTCGACAGTGGCGCGGTGCAGGAACGGCGGCTGAGCCGCGACGATTTACAGCGCGCCGGGGAGCTGGCCGTGGTCAACAGCCTGCGCGGGGTGCTGCCCGCGGTGCTTTGAACCGGCTGAGTTTCCGTGGATTTCCGTAAGCGCCGTCATGGAACTCGGCGGCCCGTGACGCCGCGCAACGGGGGCGTGGCATCATCAAAACATGTCCACTCTGGCTCTCGTCTGGTTCAAACGCGACCTGCGCGTGCAAGATCACGCCGCGCTGCAGGCTGCTGCGCGATGTGACGCAGCCTTGGCACTGTATGTGGCGGAACCTGAGTGGACCGGGAGTCCGGAATGCGACGCCCAACATGTGCAGTTCGCCGCCGACAGCGTGGCCACCCTGCGCACTGATCTTGCTGCGCTTGGTCTGACGCTGCTGGTGCGCGTTGGCGACCTGCCGCAGGTGTTCGCCGACATTTACCGCACGGTGCCATTGACTCATCTGTTCAGCCACGAAGAAACGGGCCCTGGCTGGAGCTATTCCCGTGACAAACGGGTGGCGCAGTGGTGCCGCAGCCAGGGCGTGATCTGGCAAGAGTGGCCGCAATCTGGCGTGGTCCGCCACCTGCGCAACCGTGCCGGGTGGTCTGCGCGCTGGCAGGCGCGGATGGACGCGCCAATTGCCGACATACCGCAGGGGCTGCGCGCGGCAGCCGTGCCGCTGATGGCGGGAGATTTTCCCGCCCTGCGCACGCTTGGCCTGCCTCAGTCACGCCCCACGCCTGTTGCTGGAACCCAAGCTGCTGTGGCCACTTTGCATAGTTTTCTAAGGTACCGCGGTGCGCGCTATCGCAGCGACCTGTCCAGTCCGCTGAGTGCACAGGCAAGTTGCTCGCGCCTGAGTGCGCATCTGGCGTTCGGCACGCTCTCCATGCGGCAGGTGCACCAGGCGACGGAAGCGCGCATCCGTGAACTGCAAGCCAGCGACAACCCGCAGGAGCGCAGCTTCGGTTGGCACTTGCGCGGTTTTTCTGGGCGGCTGCGCTGGCACTGTCATTTCATGCAAAAGCTCGAAGACCAGCCTGATATTGAATTCCATCACTTCGCCCGCGCTTACGACGGCCTGCGCGAGGGCGAATTCAATGCCGCGCACTTCGAGGCCTGGCGCGCGGGCCGCACCGGGTTTCCGATGGTCGACGCCTGCATGCGCTGCCTCAACGCTACCGGCTGGATCAACTTCCGCATGCGCGCCATGTTGGTGAGCTTTGCTGCCTATCACCTGTGGTTGCACTGGCGCGAGCCTGGCCTGCATCTGGCGCGACAGTTTCTCGACTTCGAGCCCGGCATCCACTGGAGCCAGATGCAGATGCAGTCTGGCACCACCGGCATCAACGCCCTGCGCGTGTATTCGCCCGCCAAACAGCAGGCCGATCAGGATCCGCAGGGCGTGTTCGTCAGTCGCTGGGTGCCGGAGTGGGGCACGCCGGCCTATCCACCGCCCATCGTGGACGAGCGCAGCGCGGTCAAACAGGCGAAAGACCGGATCTACGCGATTCGGCAGAGCCAGCAGGCGCGGGACGAGGCGGACGCGGTGCAGCAACGCCACGGCTCCCGCAAAAGCGGTTTGCCGCAGAGCAAATCGTTCTCACGGCGCGGCAAGCCTGCAGAGCAAACCACGCCACCCCTGCAGCGGGAGTTGTTTGAATGAGCGCGACAACACCGGGGTACAAAGGCAACAAGGCGGCGCTGCCAAGCAAGCCCTGCGCGGTCTGTGGCCGCCCCATGAGCTGGCGGCGCGCCTGGGCGAAAAACTGGGACGCCGTGCGCTACTGCTCGGCAGCCTGCCGCAAGAAAAAGGGCAAAGGCCAGCTTGATGACAGACATGACGCCCGCTAACCGGCCAACGCTCCTGCGCAATCTGGTGCTGGTGCTGGGCGACCAGCTCGACCAGCAGTCCAGCGCTTTCGATGGTTTTGACCCCGCGCAAGACACCGTGTGGATGGCGGAAGTCGCCGAAGAGTCCACCCATGTCTGGTCGGCGAAGCCGCGCATTGCATTGTTTCTCGCCGCCATGCGTCACTTTGCCGAAACCCTGCGTGCGGCGGGCCGTGTGGTGCATTACACCCGCCTGGACCATGCCGACAACGCGGGCAGCCTGGCAGCCGAGCTCAGCCGCACGCTGCGCCGACTCCAGCCCTCACAGCTTGTCATGACTGCACCTGGCGACTGGCGTGTTCTGCAGAGCATCAAGGCGACCGCTGCCGCACACGGCCTGCTTCTGGAGATCCGCGACGACCGCCACTACTACTCCACAGTGCGGGAATTTGCCGCTTACGCCCAGGGCCGCAAAACCTTGCGCATGGAGTTTTTCTATCGCGTCATGCGCCAGCGTCACGGCGTTCTGATGGAGGGAGATCAACCCGTAGGCGGGCAATGGAATTTCGATGCGGACAATCGTGCCGCGTTTCCCAAAACAGGCCCCGGTGTGGTGCCCAGCCCCGCGCAGTTTTCTCCGGATGCCACAACCCGGCAGGTCATTGCCCTGGTCGCCGAACGCTTCGCCAAGCATCCGGGCAGTCTGGAAGATTTCGCTTGGCCGGTCACGCGCCCGCAGGCCTTGCAGGCACTCGACAGTTTTATCCGGGAGCGCCTGCCGCAGTTCGGTCGCTGGCAAGATGCCATGTGGCCCGATCAGCCCTGGCTGTGGCATGCCCATCTGTCTGCTGCGCTCAACCTCAAACTCCTGAATCCGCGCGAAGTGGTGCATGCAGCGCAGGCTGCCTGGCGCAGCGGCGCGGTGCCGCTGGCCAGCGCCGAGGGGTTCATCCGGCAGATTCTGGGCTGGCGCGAATATGTGCGCGGCATTTACTGGACGCAGATGCCCGGCTATCTCAACCGCAACGCGCTGGCCGCCCAGGAACCGCTGCCCGCCTGGTTCTGGACTGGTCAGACTGACATGGCCTGCCTGCGCGACGCCCTTGGCCAGACCTTGCGCTATGGCTATGCGCACCACATCCAGCGGCTGATGGTCATCGGCCTGTATGCCTTGCTGCACGGCGTGCAGCCGCAGCAGGTGCACCAATGGTTTCTGGCCGTGTACGTTGATGCGGTGGAGTGGGTGGAACTGCCCAATACGCTGGGCATGAGCCAGTCGGCGGATGGCGGGTTGATGGCGAGCAAGCCCTACATCGCCAGCGGCAAATACATCCAGCGCATGAGCGGTGGAAGCCTTTGCGCGAGCTGCCGATTCGACCCGGCCCAGCGCACCGGCAGCAGCGCCTGTCCTTACACCACCTTGTACTGGGACTTTCTGCTGCGCCACGAGGCGCTGCTGGCCGCAAACCCGCGCACGGTGATGCAGGTGAAAAACCTCGCGCGGCTGTCCGAGGACGAGCGATCGGCCATTCGCGCGCAGGCGCGGCATCTGCGGGAGACGGCATGAACGCCCAAACCGCATCTGTCACTGCGGAACATGCTGCAACATCGCCGCGAGCGACGGCCGGGCAAGACGGCGACTTCGCGCCAACGCCTGCGGCCGCCCGCGCAGGGCTCGCCGCCGTGCGGCCGACCGACTATGCACGGAGTCGCAATCATCTGTCCGGGGCGGTGACCCGTCTGTCTCCCTATATCACGCACGGGTTTTTGACTTTGTCCGAGGTGGTCGACGCGCTGCGCCGCGAACACGGCCTGCCGTTGTCGCACAAACTGGTGCAGGAGCTTGGCTGGCGGGCGTTTTTTCAGCACGCGTGGCGGCACGACGGCGGCGGCATCTTGCAGTCGTTGCATGCAGGCCCCTTGCACGAGCTGGCGTATGCGCGCACGCTGCCCGGCGATGTGTGCCAGGGTGCAACGGGCGTTCCGGCAATCGACCAGGCGGTGCGTACCCTCTACACCACGGGCTATCTGCACAATCACGCGCGTCTGTGGCTTGCGTCTTATCTGGTGCATGGCCGCAAGGTGCACTGGCGCACCGGCGCGGACTGGATGTTCGCCCATCTTCTCGACGGCGACATAGGCAGCAACCACCTTTCGTGGCAATGGGTGGCGGGCACAGGCAGCGCCAAGCCCTATCTGTTCAACGCCGACAATGTGGCGCAGTTCGCGCCGCCGAACTGGCATAGCTTCGGCACAGCGATCGACATCCACTACGACGCGCTTGAGCAACTGGCGCACAGCACGCTGGCGCTGCCTCCCGAGCCAGGGCCGCACCCGGCAATCGACGCGCCGCCGCTACACGCCGCACCGCCCGAAGGCGGTTTTGCCGCGCCTGACCCCGCCATAGTGGCTGGACAAGACGTGTGGCTGGTTCACCCCTGGTCGCTGGCTGACCCTCCTGCGGGCTGGCTGCCGGTTGCCGTGCTGGATGCCGACTGGCACGCACGCTGGCCGTGGTCGGCCCGGCGCTGGACGTTTGTTGTGGCACGGTTGCGGGACATTGCGCGCTGGTGTTGGCACGCCCCTGCAACCGATCTGGCGGCCGCGTTGCAGGGTGCGCGCCGGGTGGGAGGCGTGCATAACCCGCATCTGGACGCTCCTGCCTTTGCCGCCCTGCACTTACCCCAGTCGCCTGCGCCCTGGCGCGAGCCTGCGGCGCGCTCCCGTTCGTTTTCCGCCTACTGGGGCTGGGTGCGCGCGCATGCGCCCCGGCTCGATGGCCCAACCGCAACCCAAGGAGATTTGTTCCGTGATTGATTCCACCCCCATCGTTCTCGTGACTGGCGCGCGCGGCGGCATTGGCCGCGCCTTGTGCCACATGCTCCACGCGCAAGGCTGGCAGGTCGCCGCAGTGGGGCGCGACGCGACCTTGCTGGCCGATCTGCCTGCGCATGCACGCATTGCCGCAGACACCACCACCCCCGAGGGTGCTGCGCAGGCGGTGGCCGTGTGCGCAGCGCAGCTTGGCGCGCCGACGCATCTGGCACATTGCGTGGGCAATACGCTGATTGCCCCGCTGCATCGCACCACACCGCAGCAGTGGCGCGAGGTGTTGCGCGTCAACCTCGACAGCGCGCTGGCGATGCTTGGCGCCTGGATCGAGTCGCGGCGCAGCGCGCAGGCGCCGGGCGCGGCGGTGCTGGTGAGTTCCGTGGTGGCGGGAATTGGTGTGGCCAACCACGAAGCCATCGCCGCGGCCAAGGCAGGAGTCGAAGGTCTGGTGCGCAGCGCGGCGGCCACTTATGCCGCGCAAGGTCTGCGTGTCAACGCCGTCGCCCCGGGCATGACCGACACCCCGCTGACCGCCGGGCTGCTCAAAGTACCTGCGATGCGCGAAGGCGCTGGCAGGCAATACCCGTTGGGCGGCGTGCAGACACCTGAGCAGGTGGCGCAGGCCATGACCTGGCTGTTGTCGGACGCAGCCAGCCGCATCACGGGTCAGTGCATCGCGGTGGACGGCGGATTCACCACCATCCGGCCGCTGGTGAAATAATTGTCCTAGACAAAACCTCGACAAAAACGGGGGTTTTGATTTTCCTGAATGATGTGTATCAGCGTGTTACACGCTGCTTCCCGATACCCAACGTTCCAAGGAGAATCTCATGAGCAGGTGGATGAAGTGGTTGGCCGCGGTTGGCGCGGCACTCAGTCTGGCGGCGTGTGGAGGAGATGGCGGCAGCTCGCCGGGCACCATCGCGCAAGTCGCCCAGCAGCAGGGGTTGACTGACCTCGTCGCAGCAGCCAGCAAGGCGGGTCTGGTCGATACCCTCAATGCTCCAAATGCCGATCTGACGGTCTTTGCGCCGACTAATCAAGCGTTTGATCAACTCGCCACCGATCTGGGTTTCGGCAGCGCAACGGCCATGGTGACTGCGTTACCCGCCACGGCTCTGAAAGATATTCTGCTGTATCACGTGCTGAGTGGTGTGAAAAATGCACAGAATCTGGTGGCGGGACCGAATGTGCAGCCCACGCTCTACAGCGACAACGGGCAGCCTGCGACGCTGAGTCTCAATGTCACCAACGGTGTGGCAATCACGGACGCGGCCCTGACCACCGCAAAAGTGACCCAGGCCGATGTCGGCGCGTCCAATGGAGTGATTCATGTGGTGGACAAGGTGTTGATTCCGCCCGGAGTGCTCAATGTGGTGCAGATGGCCCAAGTCAACCCGGTGTTCAGTAGCTTGGTTGGTGCGGTCGTGCAGACGGGGCTGGTCGATGCGCTCAGCGGCCCGGGCCCATTCACTGTCTTTGCACCCACGAATACGGCATTTCAGAATGCTCCCACGGGTCTGACGACAGATCAGCTCAAGACTGTCTTGCTCTATCACGTCCTAGACAAAGAGGTTCTGGCTTCGCAAATTTCTTTCGGAACACCGATCGCAACGCTGGCGAATCAGAGCATCACCATCAATTCGGGAACGCCGCCCACCATCACCGACACGACCTTCGCGCCTGCCGACATCATCGCCACCGATGTTCTGGCCAGCAACGGTGTGATTCATGTGATCAACAAGGTTCTGATTCCGAGTTTGTGAACCAATCAGAACGCGGTGACGGCGTCGGCTTCAGCCGTACCAACCGCTTCAAGAGCCGACCTTGCGGTCGGCTTTTTGTTTTTTGATGTTGTACATGGCCTTGTCCGCCATACGCATCAAGGTGTCGCCATCCTGTGCATCCACGGGATAACTGGCGAAGCCGATGCTCATGTCGAGGGGCAGTTGCACGTCTGGCGCAATGTCGAATGGTGTGGCAACAGCTTGCCGCAGGCGCTCCACGCTGTGGGCGTAGCGGGATTGGATATCGAGCGGATTCAGGTTTTCCATCACCACGATGAATTCATCGCCGCCCAGCCGGGCCAGGTAATCGGACTGCCGCCGCACAGCCTGCAGGCGGCGGGTGAGTTCGCGCAGCACGCGGTCTCCTGCGCTGTGGCCCCAGGTATCGTTGATGATCTTGAAACCGTCGAGGTCGATCATGCCAACGGCGAATGCGCTGCCTTGCCTGCGGGCGCGCTCGATGACGGCGGGCAGGTATTGCTCCAGTGCGTAACGGTTGGGCAGGCCGGTCAGGGTGTCGTGGCGCGCACGGTGCGCCTCGATGCGCTGCAACGCGCCCAATCGCTCTTTCACGTCGAGTTCGTCGAGTCCGTGGCCGAGCAGGGCAGTGACCTGTTCGCATAGCGCAATGGTCTGGGCATCAAAGGTGTTGACCTGCGGCGAGGTGAACACCAGGACGCCCCAGAGCGCACCGCCCCGCAACACAGGCGCGGCCAGCGCGGCATGCCAGTGATAGTGCGCCAGCGTGCGGCGCCAGGGCTGCATGTCTTCGGCGTGGAGCAGGTCGTTGCACACTTGCAGCGTCTGCGTGTCCCAGACGCGCAGCACCAGCGGGGCGCGGTTGGTGTCGTCGAGGCGCACGCGGAAGTGGTCGAGCTGCACGGCGCCTTCGCCAGACCGGGCCAGGATGTGAAACGCGCCCTGCGTATCAGGCTGCGCCAGCCAGACGGCGTGGAACTGGGTGTCCTGGGTGAGCTTTTCGCAGGTGCGCGTCACCATCTCATCGGCACTGCGGGCTTGCAGCACCACTTCGCTTTCGCTGATGAGCGCGCGGTAGAGCTTTTGCAGACGCGCGATCCGCTCGCGCTGCGCGAGGGCGTGCAGACCACGGTCCACGCTGGCGGCGAGGTTCTGCAGCCACTCGCGCAAAAAAATCTCCTCCCCGGGCGCGGCCGCAGTTTGTACCCACAGCAGCGCGGCGACCTTGCTGTGTGTGTGCAGCGGCAGGCAGGCGTCGATCGTGCCGTTGTTGGTGTGGAACTGCGGCTTGTCCTCGCGCCATGCGACCTCGGTCATCGATGTGTCATCCGGCGCAAGCGTGCGCGCCCCCGCGTGCGCCACAGGAACAAGCAGCGCGCCCTGCGCACCGGGCTGCAGGATGCTGATGCTTTGCAGCCCGGTGCGCTCCAGAGAGGCTCGACAGACTGCGGCGTACAGCAACTCGGAGTGGGTTGCGGCAGCGCCGAGCTGATTGGCCTGCGCCAGCACCGCGTTGAGTTCGGCTTGTCGTTTGGCGCGTGCCCCGGCCGCTTCGGCGCGGGTGCGCCAGTCGAGCAGCTGCAGGAACTGTCCGTGCCCACGTCGGATGGCCATGGCAAGGTAGAGCAAGTAGATGCAGATCACGGCGCCCATCGCCGTTGACATGGAAGTGCCGATGAAAAACAGGCGCACCGCGAGGGGAACGGTGACCGAGACGATGAACAGGCCTGAGAGCCAGCCGTCGAATGCCAGTCCCGCCACCGCCGCGCCGCTGACCCCGGCCAGGATGAACACGACAAAACTCTGCGCCAGAATGTCGGGCGGAAACAGCGCAACAGGAATCAGGCCCCAGCTCGCGCCAGTGACCCAGCCCCCCAGACGCAAAAGCTGAAGTCGGCGCTGGGGCGCCCCGCTGTTCAGCGCGGCTTGTGGCGTGCGGCGCCAGACAAACCACACGAGCAGGCGGATGCACTGCAGGCCCAGCATCCATGCGGCCCAGAGCCACAGCGCAGAGCGCGGCAGGCTGCTGCTGAGCAAGACCACGGCGACGAGGGCTACGCCAGCGTTGGTGACGGCTGAAGTCGGCAGCGCGGCGAGCAGCAGCTTGCCGCGTTCAATGGCAATCGTCTCGGCTGGCGTGGTGACGGAATCGTCGAGTGGCATGGGAGCCTGAAGGCGGAATGTCAATGTAAAGCAATGTATGCGCGCCGCCTGCTGGTGAATAGACGCGAAGGCTGCGCTGGCAGCAAGGAACGACAACTAGTTCCGCAGAAGACGATTTTTTATCGCACCCGCCGACGGCGGAGGTTGCCGCTGCACACGGTTTCAGCCCGCAGGGCTCAGCGCAAGCGACAGTTGGCGCTCTGCCACCTGATTGCGTCCGCGTTCCTTGGCGGCATACAGCGCGGTGTCGGTGGCTTTCATCCAGAAGTCCAGGGTGGCGAACTCCGGTTCGGCCGCCGCCAGGCCGATGCTGCTGGTCAGCCGCAGTTGTGGGTAATGCTCCAGCCGCAAGGCTTGCAACTGGCTGCGAATGCGCTCGGCGATGTCCGCGGTGTCATTCGCCTGGATATTGGTGCACAGCACCGCGAATTCATCGCCGCCGTAGCGCCCGGCGCTGTCGACCTCGCGAATGCTGTTGCGGATACATTGCCCTGCCGCGCTGATGACCTCATCGCCGGCAGCATGGCCGTAGGTATCGTTGATCTCCTTGAAGTGATCGATGTCGATCATCAGCAGGCAGGCGGGCTGCCCGGTGGCGTGAAACCGCTGCAACGCGGCATTGGCGTGCTCCTGCCAGTGTTCGCGGGCGAACAGGCCGGTCTGCGAATCGGTGCGCCGCAGCACTTCAAGCAGCTTGTTCTGCCGCGACACCGTGCGGATCAGCAGGTAGCTGCCGATGCTGCTCGACAGGGTATGCACCACCAGCAAGGGCAGGGTGCAGATGATGACCAGCAGCGAACTCTGCAACTCCACCGGCGGGCGCAGGATCAGAGTTGCCAGCGCGGCGGCGCCGAACAGCCCTGGCAGCGAGATCAGCCACAGTCGCCGCATGCCGCTGCTGAGTTTGTCGAAGGTGGTGACGGTGACCAGCACCACGCTGGGCAGCAGGTTGAAGTGCATCAAGGGCACCCAGAGTCCGGCGATGGCCGAGTCGATCAGCAGATTGCGCTTTTCCGTGCGATAACTGTCTGCGCTGCCGCGGGAAAGCAGATACGCCAGATGCGGCCAGACCAGGCAGCTCAACACCATCAAGGCCCAGCGCCACGGGGCAGCGTGCTGCTCGATGAGAACGCTGCCAATGGCCAGGCCGCCCAGCGCCATGCCAACGACCCGCAGTGGGTAAATGCGCCGAAATGTGTTGCGCTGTTTGGATGATTGGTTTGCAGTCGAGAGGGGCATGGCGCGAATGGCAGCAAGAGCAGCGAATCTGCGCCGCGATCTTACAGGCCGAAGTACGTCTCTCGTACCGCGTCGCTGGCTTCGAGCTCAGCCCGTGTGCCCGAGAGCCTGACCTTGCCGTGATCGATCAGATAGCCCCGGTCGGCCAGTTCGAGAAAGGCCACGTTCTGCTCGGCAATGAGCAGGGCCGTGCCCGTGCCAATGCTGTTCTTCAGCACCTCGATGACCTGTTTGACGAACACCGGCGCGAGACCGGAGGAGGGTTCGTCCATCAGCAGCAGCTTGGGCTCGGAGATCAGCACCTTGGCAATGCCCAGCATCTTGCGCTGGCCGCCCGACAATGTGCCCGCTGCGTCACGGCGCTTGGCGGCCAGATCGGGGAACAGGGCGAACAATTGCTCCTTGCGCTTGCGCACCTGTGCATCGCTGAGGAAGTAGCCGCCCAGGGCGATGTTCTCGTCGATGGACAGGGTGGGAAACACCCCGAGTTCGGACATATAGGCAATGCCGCGGCGGATGCGCTGGTCTGGCGGCAGGTGCGCGATGTGCTCGCCGGCGAAGGCAATTTCGCCGCGCCAGCAGGGCAGCAGGCCGATGAGTGTGCGCAGCAGCGTGGACTTGCCCGCGCTGTTAGCGCCGAGGAGCAGCACGGTTTCACCTGGCAAGACGTCGAGGTCCACGCCCCAGAGCACTTGCAGCGCGCCATAGCCCGTCTGCACATCGCGCACCGAGAGCAGGCTTTGCTC
>JAFGXB010000264.1 GCA_016936875.1 Burkholderiaceae bacterium
GGTCTTCGGGCGCGTGCGGGCAAAAGAAAATGGCGTCAATGCGCCCACCCACGGCGGCCAGCGCCTTGTGCATCTTGCGGTGAATGGCGTTGAGCGTGGTCATGTCGAACAGCCCCCGGCCAATGCCGGACTGGTTGCTCGCCACCACCACATGCCAGCCCTCATGGTTGAGTTGGGCAATGGCCTCCAGACTGCCGGGAATGGGCAGCCATTCGTCGGGCGACTTGATGAAGTCGTCACTGTCCTGGTTGATGACGCCGTCGCGGTCGAGGATGAGCAGTTTCATGCGGGCATTGTCGGTGAGTCGGGCAAATTACGCTGCCAGCCGTGACAGATCGGCAACCTGGTTCATCGCGTTCTGCAGCCGCGCCAGCAGCGCCAGGCGGTTGGCGCGAAGCAGCGGGTCTTCGGCGTTGACCATCACTTGATCGAAGAACGTATCCACCGGGGCTTTCAGCGCGGCAAGCGCCTTGAGCGCGGCGGTGTAGTCACCTGCCGCGTAGCACTGCTGCGCCTGCGGCGCCACGGCATCCAAGGCCTGATTCAAGGCAATTTCGGCGGGCTCGACCAGCCGCCCGGCGATGAAACCGCTGCCGTCCTTCACGCCGTCGGATTTGCGCAGAATGTTGCCCACACGCTTGTTCGCCGCCGCCAGCGCCTCGGCTTCCGGCAGCTCGGAGAAGGCGCGCACCGCCTCCAGACGGCGCGGCACATCGGACAGGATTTGCGGCTTTTGCGCCAGCACCGCGTCCACCTCCTGCGCCGTCCAGCCCTGTTCGCGCAGCAGGTTGGCGAGACGGTCGTACAGAAAAGTCTGCACGTCGGCGCTCGGGTCGGTAAAACCTGGCACCTCGCCAAACACCGGCGCGGCGTCGCGCAGAAAGCGCGAGAGTTCAATGCCCGTGCCGCGTTCCATCAACATGCGGATGATGCCCAGCGCGTGGCGGCGCAGCGCAAACGGGTCTTTGTCGCCGGTGGGGCGTTCGCCAATGCCGAACAGGCCGACCAGGGTTTCGGCCTTGTCGGCCAGCGCCAGCGCGAAGCCCACGTCGCCGCGCGGCAGCTCGTCGCCGGAAAAGCGCGGCTTGTAGTGGTCTTCAATGGCTTCGGCCACCAACGGGTCTTCGCCGTCGTGCGCGGCGTAATAGCGGCCCATGATGCCCTGCAATTCGGGAAACTCGCCGACCATATCGGTCAGCAGATCGGTCTTGGCCAGCAGCGCGGCGCGCGCAGCAAGATCGACCGGAAAGGACGGCGGAATCTGCCCCGCGATCGTGCGGGCGAGCGCTTGCACCCGCCGCATACGCTCGCCCTGCGAGCCCAGCTTGGCGTGGTAGACCACTTTGTCGAGACCGGGCACACGGTCTTCAAGGCGCTTCTTGCGGTCCTGCTCGAAGAAGAACTGGGCGTCGGCCAGGCGCGGGCGCACCACGCGCTCGTTGCCGGAGGTCACGGCGCTCGGGTCGGCGGGGGTGATGTTGCTGACCACGAGGAACTGGTGGGTCAGCTTGCCGTTGCCGTCCAGCAAGGGGAAGTATTTTTGATTGGCCTTCATCGTGAGAATGAGGCACTCCTGCGGCACGGCGAGGAAGGCGGGATCGAACGCGCACAGCAGTACATTCGGGCGCTCGACCAGGGCGGTGACTTCCTTGACCAAAGGGTCGTCCAGCAAGTTCTGCTCGACCTCGGCATCGGTCTGCAAATGCATGCCACGCTCCGCTTCGAGCGTTGCGCCGCAGTGATGAGCAAGGCTGCGGAGTTGACGAATCATTTCAGTGCTTCGATCTTCGAAGCGCGCGATCACGGCGCCTTCTTCGCGCAGTTGGCCGGCGTAGCTGTCGGCGTCGTGCAGCACGATGGGGTCAAGCTGGGCCTCGAAGCGATGACCGTGCGTCTGCCGTCCGGCACTCAGTCCCAGCGCCTGCACCGGCACGATGTCGGCACCATGCAGGGCGACCAGGCCATGCGCGGGGCGCACGAACTTCACCGTGGTCCAGCCGTCGGCCAACTGGTAGGCCATGACCTTCGGGATGGGCAGCTTGGCGATGGCCTCGGCGAGCGCCTTCTGCAGGCCCTCGGCCAGCGAGGCGCCGGGTGCCACGGTGTCGATGAACAGGGTTTCGGCCTTGCCCTCGCCCTCGCGTCGCAGGCGAGGGGCGGCGCTGGCGTCGAGACCCAGGGCGCCGAGCTTTTTCAGCAAGGCCGGGGTGGGCTTGCCGTCGGCGTCCAGCCCCACGGCCGTGGGCATGAGCTTCTGCGCCACGGCCTTGTCGGCCGCCTTGGCGGCGACGGCGCTCAGGTGTGCCGCCAAGCGGCGCGGGCTGGCATAGGGCGTGACCGCGCCATCGGCTGCGGCAAGGCCCTGGGCCTGCAGACTCGCGGCCAGGGTGCGGGCGAAGGACTCGCCCAGGGCGGGCAAGGCCTTGGGCGGCAGTTCTTCGACGAAAAGTTCGACAAGCAGATTCTGTGTGTTCATTTGCGGGCTTTGCGGGCCACCGTCGGCCCGCGGCAGGACGCGGGCGCGGCGTGCGGTTGACGTCAGGCGGCTTTCTTCTGGGCGAGTTGGGCAGAGACTTCGTCGGCCCAGTCTTTCGGCGCCAGCGGGAAACCCAAGCGGGCGCGGCTGTCGAGGTATTCCTGTGCCACGCCGCGTGCGAGATTGCGGATGCGGCCGATATAGGCGGCGCGCTCGGTCACGGAAATGGCGCCGCGGGCATCGAGCAGATTGAAGCTGTGGGCGCACTTGAGCACTTGCTCGTAAGCGGGCAGGGCGAGTTGTGCGGCCATCAGATGCCTGGCCTGCTTTTCATGCGCGGCGAAGGCGGTAAGCAGAAAGTCCACGTCGCTGTGCGCGAAGTTGTAGGTGCTCTGCTCGACTTCGTTCTGGTGGAACACGTCGCCGTATTTCAGCAGCGTCCGAACGCCGTCGGGCCGCCCCAAGGCGTTCGCGCCCCCCCGGGGGGCAGACCCCGCTTGCGGGGGCGCAGGGGCCGTCGTTCGTCCCGCTGCTTCGGTTTCGGTCCACACCAGGTCGTACACGCTTTGCACGCCCTGCAGATACATGGCCAGTCGCTCCAGACCGTAGGTGATCTCACCGGTGAGGGGCTTGCAGTCGATGCCGCCGACCTGCTGGAAGTAGGTGAACTGGGTGACTTCCATGCCATTGAGCCAGACCTCCCAGCCCAGCCCCCAGGCGCCGAGCGTGGGGTTCTCCCAGTCGTCCTCGACAAAGCGGATGTCATTGGTCTTCAGGTCGAAGCCCAGCGCTTGCAGACTGCCGAGATAGAGATCGAGGATGTTTTCGGGTGCCGGTTTGAGCACCACCTGGAACTGGTAGTAGTGCTGCAGCCGGTTGGGGTTGTCGCCATAGCGGCCGTCTTTCGGGCGGCGGCTGGGCTGCACATAAGCGGCCTTCCACGGCTCGGGGCCGAGGGCGCGCAAAAAGGTGGCGGTGTGGCTGGTGCCGGCGCCCACTTCCATGTCATAGGGTTGCAGCAGGGCACAGCCCTGGCTGGCCCAGTAGGTCTGCAGGGTCAGGATGATGTCTTGAAAGGTGCGCATGGGGTCGGCCTTGGAGAAGCCGCCATTGTAGAAAGCGCCGAACCCGCCCGACCGCCTGCGTTACTGATTCGGACCCAAACTGGGGAGAATGGCTCCGGGCGCCAGCGCGGGCTGCTGCGGCACGGGTTGGGCGATGGCTGCCGGATGCGTGCCCGGCCCCTGGCCACGCACGCTGACGGTGGAGGTGCCCACGGCCACGCCTCCGGGGCCGACCAGCATGCCGCCACTGCCCGTGGTCACACCGCCTGCGGCTTGCGGCGCGGAGGAGGCTGACAGCGGCAACTGCGCGTCGATGGCCAGCGGCGGGAAGCTCTGCAGGAAATAGCCCGTTACCGCACCGGGCGAACTGGAGGCAAAGCCGGTTGCCGGATTGACCTGTGCGCTGATCACGCCCGGCGGCACGGACCAGGGCACGTCGGGCTTGCCCGCAAGCGCGGCGCGCATGTAGTCCATCCAGATCGGCAGGGCCGCCTTGGCGCCTTGTTCTCCGCGGTAGAGGTTGCGCTGGTTGTTGTAGCCCATCCAGGTGATGGCCACGAGGTCGGGGTTGAAGCCGTCGAACCAGGCGTCGTGGAAATTCTGCGAGGTGCCGGTCTGGCCCGCCAGATCGACCCGGCCGAGCGACAGCGCCGCAGCGCCGGTCCCGTGCTGGATGACGGCCTGCATGAGCTGGTTGGTGAGGAAGGCGTTGGCCGCGCTGATGATGCGTGGCGCGTTCTGCCCCGCGATCTCCGGCTTGTGCGCGTAGACCTCGGCGCCGTGGGCATCGACGATGCGCTTGATGAGATAGGGCTGCACCAGCGAGCCGCCGTTGGCGAACACCGCGTAGGCCGTGGCCATCTGCAAGGGCGTGAAACTGCCGGCACCCAGCACCATGGTGGGATAGGGCGGAATCTGGTCGAGCGGCAGACCGAAGCGCGAGGCGAACTGACGCGCATAGGGAATGCCCACGGCCAGCAGCACCTTGACCGCGCAGACGTTGTCGGAATGCGCCAGCGCCAGCGTGGCGGGAATGGCACCGAGCTGCTCGTTGTCGTAGTTGTGCGGCGTCCAGGGCGGCTGGCCGGGGCCGGGGTTGAGGGTGATGGGCGAGTCGTCAATGACCGTGGTGGGCGCCAGGCCTTCATCGACCGCCGCGGAATAAATGAAGGGCTTGAAGCTCGACCCCGGCTGGCGGAAGGCCTGATTCACGTGGTCGAACTTCTCGTGGTTGTAGTCGAAGCCGCCGACCCAGGCGCGCACCGCGCCGTCTTTCGGATCAACCGACACCAGCGCCGATTGCACGTCGGGCATCTGCGCAATGCGCCAGCCCTTGGCCAGCTTTTGCAACCAGACGATGGCGCCGCGGTCGATGCGCTGCTTGGCGTCGGCCTTGGGCGACAGGCCCGCAGCGGCAAAGCGCAAGGCATCGCCGCTGAGTTCCAGCGTATTGCCGGAAGCCAGCACGGCCTCGACCAGTTTGGAACTGGCGTGCAGCACCACGGCCGGATGCAGGCTGCCCGCCGCGTCATAGGTTTTGAGGGCTTTGGTGGCCGCGCCCAGGGCGTCGGCGTCGTGCGCTGGCAGGTCGATCTGCGCCTGCGGGCCGCGCCAGCCGTGGCGCTGGTCGTAGGCCAGCACCCCGGCGCGTACCGCATTCACCCCTGCAGCCTGGTCACGGTCGTGCAGGGTGGTGTAGACCTTGTAGCCGTCGGTGTAGGCTGACTCGCCAAACCGCGCCACCATGATTTCGCGCACCTGCTCGGCGGCGTAATCGGCATCCACCTTGTAGCGCAGCAGCCCCTGGCCGGACACCACGTCCAGCGGCGCCTGCATGGCGTCGTCGTACTGCGCCTTGGTGATGTCGCCCAGCGCCAGCATGCGGCCCAGCACATAATGCTGGCGGATGAGTGCCGCCTTGATGTTGGTTTGCGGGTTGAAGGCCGACGGGGCCTTGGGCAAACCCGCGAGCACGGCCATCTGCGCCAGGGTGAGCTGGTCGAGCGGCTTGCCGTAATACACCTGCGCGGCGGCGGCCACACCGTAGGCGCGCTGGCCGAGATAGACCTGATTCAGATAGCGCTCAAGAATCTGGTCCTTGCTCAGCTCGTGCTCGATCTTGTAAGCCATCAGCGCTTCGGTGAATTTGCGCAGCGGTGTTTTTTGCGGGCTGAGATAGAAGTCGCGCGCCACCTGCATGGTGATGGTGGACGCGCCCTGCACCGCCGAGCCGTGCATCAGGTCGGCGAGAGCGGCGCGCAGCACGCCAGACCAATCGACCGCGCCATGCTCGTAGAACTGAGAATCTTCCGCAGCGAGAAACGCCTCGCGCACTTGCAGGGGAATCTGCGCGAACGGTACAACGGTGCGTCGCTGCACGCCAAATTCGCCGATCAGCGTGCCCTCGCTGGAATACACCCGCAACGGCAGGTCAGGGCGGTAGTCGGTGAGTTCACTCAGCGCGGGGAGCCGCGGGTACAGCATGACCACGGCAAACACCAGCACGAGTATGGCGGAAACGCCCAGCAGCGCCGCACCAAGCAGGAATTTGAGCCACAAGGGGCGGGAACGCGTGCCACGCTGCGGGCGCTTGTTGCGGCCTGCAGGCGGTTTGGAGGAGCCCGCAGGCGCGGAGTCAGCAGAGGTGCTCATAGTCGCGGGCCATGATAGCCGCCGCTCCCGTCACCAAATCTGCCATCCTGTGACGAATGTGACCATGCGTAACGGCGCGCCGCCGTGCGACGCGCATCCCCAAACAGACGCCTCACTGCGCCGACGGATAAGCCGGCTGATAACTGGGCTGCTGCGGATAGGGCGGGGCCGACTGGTAGGACGGCTGTGCCGGATAGGTCGGCGGCGGCGGTGGCGGTGCCACATAACGCGGGGCGGCGTAACCCGGCACCTGGGCGCCGCGCGAATACATGCACTGCTGATATGCAATGTTGTAGGCGCGCTGTGCGCTGCCCTGGGTGTCGCCATAGCTGCCGGCGCCACCCGCGCTGCCCGCGAGCAAGCCAATGCCGGCGCCCACGCCAGCGCCCGTGCTGTTGCCGCCGATCAGCGCTCCGGCTGCGGCACCAATGCCGGTGGCCAGCGCCGCCGACGTCACGCCGGAATTACTCGCTCCGGTCTGGTACTGCGCCGATTGCTGTTGCGCGAACTGGCGGCAGCTGGCGTCGATGGCCTGGAACTGCTCGAAAGGCATGCCCGGCGCGGGCATGACCGCAATCGTCGGCCCGAGAGGCGCTGTGGCACAACCGCCCAACACCAGGGCGCCGAGTGCGGCGGGAAGCAGAAAAATTGAACGGGAAAATTGCATGATGAGTCCTCCTGTGTCCTTGTATTGGGGAGTTCGGTCGTCTGGTGAATGCGATTATCTGGCTGGCGCTGGAGCTGGCGGCGGCGGGGGTGGCGGCGTGGAAGGCACCGGCGTCCAGCCCCCTGGGCAAGCAGAAACATAGGGGTAGTAACCCGCCGGGTTCTGGCAGTAATACCAGAACGACTGCGGCGCCGGGCCGGGCGGAAGCGACTGCACCACCACGGGTTGACGCTCCACGACAACCGGCGGACTCCAGGCGGGCCACCCCCCGGACCAGCCCCCGTAGGCCGGATACGGGTCATACCATCCCCCACCCCATCCCGAAGACCAGGAAGAACCGTAATAAGCCGGGAAGCCGACACCGACACTCCAGTAGACCCGTGCCTGGGCGATGCCCGGCACGGCCAGCAGCGCCGCTGCGGCAAGAGCAAGGAAAGCCGTTCTGGTACGAAGCAAAGGATGCATGTGAAATCTCCCTACGGTTTGGAGCGTCGTCATTTTGCGGAGTTCAATCAGCGGATTCATGCACTGTAACGGCGACAACCCCGGTTTTACTGACAGGCAGATGGTGATAACAACGCAAATTTTTATTGCGAATTCGGCACAGACTGTTTCCGGTCAACAGATTTCCACAAGCACACGTTACAGTTGCGCCCGCAACGCAAACATGCGGCCTGTATTTCTGGACTTCCCGGTGACCTGATGCGTAAATTCCTGATTGTTGTCGCGGCCTTGCTGGCACATGCCGGACTGGCCCAAGCCCAGGCCAAGGACGATGTGGTGGTGGTGCTCGACTCGGGCGACGCCCGCATCACCCTGATCAACCAGGACACGCGGCAGAAAATCGGCAGCTTCGCCACCGGCAAGGAGCCGCACCACCTCATGGCCACGCCGGACAACCGCGACCTGATCGTTGCCAACGCGGTGAGCAATGACCTGATGCTGCTCGACCCCAAGACGGGCAAACCCATCGGCAGCGTGCCCGACATCCCCGATCCCTACCAGATCGGTTTTTCGCCCGATCATCGCTGGTTCGTGGTGAACTGCCTGCGCCTGAACCGCGTGGACATTTACAGCTACGACCAGGGCAAATTCCAGCTCGCCAAGCGCGTGCCCCTCAAGGCGCTGCCCAGCCACATGGCGTTCACCGCCGACAGCAAAACGGTGTACATCAGCCTGCAGGAAACCAATTCGGTTGCCGCCATCGACCTGCCCACCCAGACCGTCATGTGGACGATGAAAGTTGGCGAAACCCCGGCGGGCCTGTGGCTGACGCCTGGCGACAAAACCCTGCTGGTCGCGCTCACCGGCAGTGACGCCGTGGTGGCCGTCGATCCACGCACCCGCACCATTCTCAAGCGCATTGTCACGGGCAAGGCGGCACACAACTTCCGCTCCATGGCCGACGGGCGGCATGTGCTGGTGAGCAACCGCGTCTCCAACACCATCAGCATTCTCGACATGGACACGCTCACCAAGGTGGGCGACATCACCGGCCTGCGCCCGGGGCCGGACGATATGGAGCTGTCAGCCGACCGCCGCTGGCTGTGGGTCACCTTCCGCTTCGCCCGCTCGGTGGGCGTGATTGACATGACCACGCGCAAACTGGTGGACGTGATTGCCGTGGGCAAGTCGCCGCACGGCATCTACTTCTACAACCGTGCGCCGTTCTACGACAACCTGCCGCCGCCGTCCACGCTGGCCGCCGGGCAAGCCGTGTCGCTGCGCCTGGCCCCGTCGATGGCGGCGGCGCACTGATCGCCCGTCCCGCAAGCCCCATGCTCAACCCGCTCGACTGGATCAGCCACGCCACCAGCCTACTGGTGGGCGACGTGCAGACCTGGGTGTTCGTCACCCTGGTGCAGCCTGTGCTCTACCACTTCCACCTCATGGTCGACGACGACTTCGCCTATGACGGCGTGCTGTGGTTCCTCGCCGGACTGCTGCAGATCGCCGTGGTCTATGCCGTATTGCGCCCGCTGGAGGCCTTGCGCCCGCTTGAAGTCTGGCCCAACCGCCGTGCGGTGCGGGTGGACGTGCTCTACACCTTCATCAACCGCCTGGGGCTGATCAGCCTCGTGCTGTTCTTCACCCTGCAGCCGCTGTTTGACAGTCTGCAGGAGTGGTTCCGCCTGCGCGGGATGGACAACATTAATCTCGACACGCTCTGGCCCGGCGTCACCGACCGTCCGCTGGTGAGCTTTCTGATCTATTTCATCGTGCTCGACTTCGCGGGTTACTGGTACCACCGCGCACAGCACCAGATCCAGTGGTGGTGGGAACTGCACGCCGTGCACCACAGCCAGCGCCAGCTCAGCCTGTGGGCGGACGACCGCAATCATGTGCTCGACAATGTGCTGATGGCGGCGTTCTTCGCCGCGCTGGCGCTGCTGATCGGCGTGCCGCCCGCGCAATTCGTCGCGCTATCGCTGGTGTCGGGCGCGCTGCAAAGTCTGCAGCATGCCAACACCCGGCTGTCCTTCGGCTGGCTGGGCGAGCGCCTGCTGGTCAGCCCGCGCTTTCACCGCCTGCACCACGCCGTGGGCTACGGACACGAGCTGGGCCACCAGAACAACGCGCGGCTGTATGGCTGCAATTTTGGCGTGCTGCTGCCGTGGTGGGACGTGTTGTTTCACTCCGCCGACTTCACCACCGCGCTGCAACCCACCGGGGTACGCGCCCAGCTTCCTGCGCAAGACGGCCAGGGCGAAAATTACGGCGACGGCTTCTGGGCGCAGCAGTGGTTCGGTCTGCGGCGCATGGCCCGGCGCATCATTGAGAGCGTTTCCGGTGCGCGCCGCAAAGCGCCTTCCGGCCACGCAAGCTGACGCCGCGCGCCCGTCAGCCCGAATGGCATTGCGCCTGGCCGGGCGCAATGCACGCATCGGTCTCGATCTGCACCGTGGCATGCGCGATGCCCAGCGCCTCATGCAAGCGATGATGCACGGCGCGCAAAGTCGCCTCGGATTCGGCTTGGGCGGCAAGCCGCACATGCAAAGTCACCACCGGCTCGGCGCCGTCGAGTGACCAGACGTGCACATGGTGGGCGCTCGCCACGCCCGGCACGTTGCTCAGCACGTCGCGCACCTGGCTTGCGCTCACCCCTGGCGGAGCGCCTTCGAGCAGCACATGTGCGCTGTCGCGGGTGAGGTGCCAGCCCGAGCGCAGGATGAGCCCCGACACCAACAGCGAGAGCAAGGGATCGGCCACCGTCCAGTTGAACCCCAGAATCAGCCCCGCCGCCAGAACGGCCGCTGCCGAACCCAGCAGATCGGACAACACATGCAAGCGGGCCCCGCGCTCATTGAGCGACTCGCCGCCCGTCAGCGCCATGAGCGCCGCCAGATTGGCCAGGCCACCCAGCACAGCGATTGCCAGCATCCAGCCGCCATCCACCGCCTCTGGATGCCACAGTCGGCGCAAGGCCTCGACGATCAGCCCCACGGTCAGCACCAGCAGCACCAGCCCATTCACAAAGGCCGCCAGCGTCTGCCAGCGACCATTGCCATAGGTCAGCCGTGCACTCGGCGGGCGGGCGCTCAGGCGAATGGCCACCAACGCCAGCAACAGGGCGGCGCTGTCCGCGGCCATATGCACCGCGTCAGACAGCAGCGCCAGCGAGTTGACCCACCAGCCGCCAACCGCCTCGATGACGGTGAATATCAGCAGCACGGCCACGGCCCATCCCAGCCGACGCGCACTCGCACCGTGGGCATGGTTGTGACCGTGACCGTGAGCCCCCGCGTGATCGTGATCGTGATCGTGCTCCGCGTGCGCGTGCGCGCCAGACGAATGATCCTGCCCCCGCATCACACCCCCCAGACCACCGGCGTCTGCGCGTCTTGGCAGCGCTTGAGCATCTGGATGAACGGCCAGGAACGCTGCTTCAGGCCGATCGGCTGCGCCGCCGAGACCACCTGCCCGTCGGCAGTGGCAGATTCCACCGCGGCGTTGCGCGCCTGCTCTTCCGCATCCACCGCCGCCTCCAGTGCCGCAATGGCAGCTGGCATGTCCGCCGGCTCGATGATGCCCTGCGGCGCCGGTGGCTTGCCGATGATGGACAGAATGCGCTCCGCCGGGCCAACGTTCATGAACAAATCGCTATCGGCCTTGGATTGAAATTTGTAAATCATGGGAGGCTCCATTCAGGGAAGACGCCAATGCGGCATCTCTCAGCTGCATTGTGCCCACCCACCGTGTGCATTGCCATGCGGATGTCCAGGAGACGACGCCGTTTGCCCGCATTGCGGCGCAGCAAAAGCGGCCGGGAACGTGGCACTGAACATGAAAAATCAACGCATACCAGCATGCTGCGGCGTTTTGTCGCATCACAGTGCCGCGAAAGGGCAACACCTGCACCTAGGGAATTCCCCGACATTGCTCCAAATCAAAAAAACGAGATACATCGACGCCTATCCTTGCTCTGCGTTGCCGCTGCGTGGAAGTCAATCAGTCGTTCCATGCTGCTGAAGACCAACGGATCGATACAACAGGAGCGCCAAAATGATCGACACCCTCGTCGTGGACTTATCGCGGTGGCAATTTGCCTCAACCGCGCTATACCACTTTCTCTTTGTCCCACTGACCCTGGGCATCAGCTTCATGATCGCGGCCATGGAGACGGTTTACGTCACCACCGGCAAGACCATCTACCGCGACATGACCCAGTTCTGGGGCAAGCTGTTTCTCATCAACTTCGCCCTAGGCGTAGCCACCGGCCTGACCATGGAGTTCCAGTTCGGTACCAACTGGTCGTTCTACTCCGGCTTCGTCGGCGACATTTTTGGCGCTCCGCTGGCCATTGAAGGGTTGATGGCCTTCTTCATGGAGTCCACCTTCATCGGCATGATGATCTTCGGCTGGAAGCGCCTGTCCAAAGGGCAGCATTTGCTGGTGACCTATCTGGTGGCCATCGGCTCCAACCTGTCGGCTCTGTGGATTCTGGTGGCCAACGGTTTCATGCAAGACCCGCAAGGCGCTGTGTTCAACCCCGTCACCATGCGCATGGAACTGACCGATTTCGGCGCGCTGATTTTCAGCCCGGACGCGCAGGCCAAGTTCGTGCACACCAGCATTGCCGGCTATGTCACCGCGGCGGTGTTTGTCGCGGGCGTGAGCGCTTGGTATATGGCGCGCAACCGTCATATGGATCTCGCACGCCGCTCCTTCCGCATGGCGGCGCTGTTTGGCGTGCTGTCCACTGCTGGCGTCATCACCCTGGGTGACGCGCTGGGCTTTGTCGGTGCGCACGCGCAGCCGTCCAAACTCGCCGCGATGGAAGCCATGTGGCAGACCGAGGAAGCTCCCGCGCCCTTCAATGTGGTGGCCTGGCCGTCGCAGAGCGAGCAAAAGAATGTCTGGTCCATCCAGGTGCCCTATGTGCTCACGCCGCTGCTCACCCACACGCTGACCAAGGTCGTACCAGGCATTGATCAGATCGAGGCGGACGCCGCGCAGCGCATCAAGAACGGCATTCCCGCGGTGGAGGCGCTCAAACTGTTGAGCAAAAACCCCAATGATGCCGCCGCCATGGCGCAGTTCAAGGCGCACGAAAAAGATCTGGGCTACGGCTTCCTGGTCACGCGCTACGCCCCTGATCAAGACGTGTCCAAAGCCACCGAGGCCGATATCGCCCTGGCCGCAAAAGACACCATTCCCGAAGTCTCGGTGATCTTCTGGACCTTCCGCATCATGGTCGGCCTGGGTCTGCTGATGCTGGCCTACTTCGTTTACGCCGCCATGCTCACCATCAGCGGCAAACTGGAGCACCCGAAAAATCGTTGGTTCCTCAAGTTCGCGCCGTGGATGATTCCCGTGCCCTTCCTCGCTTGCGAAATGGGCTGGATCGTCGCGGAAGTGGGCCGTCAGCCCTGGACCGTGTTCGGCATGCTGCCCACCTGGATGTCCGCATCCAGCCACAGCGTGGGCTACATGATCTTCTCGCTTGTGGGCTTCGTTTCGCTGTACTCCATCTTCATCGCCGTCGAGATGTATCTGATGGTCAGGGCCATCAAACAAGGCCCGGAAGAACATGGCTCGCCGTCTGCTCCGGCCACCCCCCAGAACCGTAAACCCCAGCCTTCGCTCGGTGGTGGTTTCGCCCCCAACCCGGCCGCTCCCATGAGCGCCCATAAGGAGTAATCAATCATGGACTTGTATACCATTCTTCAAGTCTTGTGGTGGGTGCTGCTCGGCGTGCTGTTCGTCGGCCTCGGCACCATGGTCGGCATGGACATGGGCGTGGGTACCCTGCTGCGCTTCATCGGCAAGACCGACACCGAACGTCGCACCATGCTCAACGCCATCGGCCCCCATTGGGATGGCAATCAGGTGTGGTTCATCCTCGGCGGCGGTGCGATTTTCGCGGCCTACCCGCTGATCTACGCCACATCCTTCTCGGGCCTGTATGTGGTCATCCTGCTGCTGCTGTGGAGCATGATCGTGCGCCCGCTGGGTTTTGAGTACCGCAGCAAAATGGCCTCCCCGGCATGGCGCAATGCCTGGGACTGGACGCTGCTGCTCAGCGGCGCCCTGCCGATGATCATCTTCGGCGCCGCCATGGGCAATATGCTGATGGGCGTGCCCTTCCACTTCGAGTGGAACCTGCGCTCCATCTACACCGGCAGCTTCATCTTCCTGTTCAACCCGTTCTCGGTGCTGGCTGGCCTGCTGTCGCTGTCGCTGTCGGTCTATATGGGCGGGGTGATGATGATGGGCCGCACGCCAGACCCGATCGCAAGCCGCGCCCGCACGGCCTCAAGCTACGCCGCACTGGCCGCCATCGTGCTGTTCGCCGTGCTCGGCGTCTGGGTCAGCATGGTCAACGGCTACAAGATCGTCAGCTTCCCCGGTGCCGGTGTGCCGCAAACTCCACTGCAGCAAACCGTGGAACTCGTGCCCGGCGGCTGGCTGTCCAACTACAAGTCTTACCCCGTCCTCTGGGCGGTTCCCCTGCTCGGTTTTGCCGGCCTGTTCTTCGGCTGGATGAGCGTGCGCGGCAACAAGCACACGCTGGCCTGGTGGCTGGGGGCCGTGTCCTGGATTGGCGTCATCGGCACCATCGGCGTAGCCATGTTCCCCTTCCTCATGCCGTCGAGTTCCAACCCCTCGCAAAGCCTGACCCTCTGGAACTCCATCTCCAGTGAGACCACGCTGCTGTGGATGACGGGCTGGACCGTGGTGTTCGTCCCCCTTATTTTCTGGTACACCAGCTGGGCGTTCTACGTCATGCGCGGCAAGGTCGATCCGAAAGAAGTCGAAGCCGATCCCCACGCCTACTGAGCAAGGACCTCATCATGAAAAACTTTCTCTACTTCGTGCTCTTCATGACCATCGCGTTGATTGCGATTGTCATCGGCGTGATCATCGGCGACTACGCCTCCTGGTACTTCGCCTGGATCGTCGGCACCGCGATGATCGTGCTGGTCTCTGCGGCTTCCGGCGCCTTCTTTGACGCGCAGGAAGACGAACGCCGCAACGGTGGGGCAACACACGGCGGACATTGAGAGGCCGCGTCCCCCAGGCTCAGCCCGACTGAGCCTGCCCCTCAGGGCCAGGGCAACCTGGCCCTTTTTCATGGAAAGAACGCCAATGAAAAAACTGCTTTATCTCGCCCTGTTCATGCTGATCGGCGCCGCCATCATCGGCCTGGGCATTCTCGTGGGCAGCAATGCCTCGTGGTACTTCGCCTGGATTGTTGGTACCGCGCTCTTCGTGCTCTTGCTCGCCGGCTCTGTCATGTTGTTTGACAAAGAAGACGAAGCCCCCGCGCCGAGCCAACCCGATTAAAACCGGCCCGCTCAGCAGTGAGCCGGGCCAAAGTTGGTCTTGTCCGGGGTTGTTGGTGTGCGGGCAAACTCGCGCAACAAGGGAATCGCGAGAACCGTTTCAAATATCCAAGTTTGCCGCCCGGAGTGCGTTGGTTTCGATGAAGTCGCGGCGGGGTTCGACTTCGTCACCCATGAGCA
>JAFGXB010000003.1 GCA_016936875.1 Burkholderiaceae bacterium
AAACACGCCGGGCCGCCCCAAGTGTTTCTCACCCCCTCGGGGGGCTGACGCGCAGCGGCAGGTCTGGGGGCGCTCTCAAGGAAACGCCGGGCCGCCCCAAGTGTCCTTGGCCCCCACGGGGGGCGGGTCGGCGAACCGTCCCTGGGGGCACTCACACCGGGCGCAGCGCGCCCATGCGCCTTTGCCGTTATCGCGCCAGGCTCTTGAGCGCCTGGCGGATGCCGTCGTCCACGCTGCAGCCCTCGGGCAGGGTTTTGACAGCCGCCGCCGCCTCACGCTCGGAGTAGCCCAGGGAGACAAGCGCCTGCAGCACGTCGGAGGTGCTGCCTGCCGCCCCTGCCGCCGCGCCTCCGCCCAGATCAGCGCCGAGCTTGCCCTTGAGTTCGAGCAGCAGACGCTCGGCGGTTTTTTTGCCGATGCCGGGCACGCGGGTGAAGCGGGCGGTGTCTTGCTGGGTCACGGCCTGGGCGATTTCGGCCACGCTCAAGCCGGAAAGCACAGCCAGGGCGATGCGCGGGCCGATGCCGCTGATCTTGAGCAGCTCGCGGAAGGTGGCGCGCTCGCCTGCGGTGGCAAAACCGTAGAGCAGGTGCGCGTCTTCGCGAATGACGGTGTGGATCAGCAGGGTGACGGTCTGCCCCACGGCGGGCAGGACGTACAGGGTGCTCATGGGCACATCGACCTCAAAGCCCACGCCGCCCACGTCGAGCAGGATTTGCGGGGGAGATTTGTCGAGCAGGATGCCGTGCAGTCGTCCGATCATGGGCAAACTTTAGCAGCGCCGCCAGGAGCCAGTCGGGCTTGGGCGCGGAAAGCGAAAAATGGGTGTGGGGGTGCCCTGCGCCAGCGGCTAACATTCGCGGATTATTCTGCGGCTTTCCCCATGACTCGACCCTCCTCCTACAGCAAAGAAGACCTCATCTCCTGCGGCGAGGGCCAACTGTTCGGCCCCGGCAATGCACAACTGCCACTGCGCGAGATGCTGATGATGGACCGCATCACCCAGATCACCGATCAAGGCGGCACCTACGGCAAGGGCCAGATGCTGGCCGAACTCGACATCCACCCGGATCTGTGGTTTTTCGGCGTGCATTTCCAGGGTGATCCGGTGATGCCCGGTTGCCTGGGGCTGGACGCCATGTGGCAGCTCGTCGGCTTCTATCTGGGCTGGGTGGGCGGCCTGGGCCGCGGCCGGGCGCTGGGCGTGGGCGAGGTGAAGTTCACCGGCCAGGTGCTGCCCACCGCGAAGCTGGTGCAGTACCGCATTGATCTGAAGCGCGTGATCAACAGCCGCCTGGTCATGGGCATTGGCGACGGCGCCATGCTGGTTGACGGCCGCGAGATCTACACCGCCAAAGACCTGCGCGTCGGCCTGTTCACCTCCACCGACGGGTTCTGACATGCCAGGCAGATCCCTCCACGCAAACAGCCAGATCATCGCTGGCTGGATGCGGGGGTGAGACCATGCCGTCGCCCGCCCCCGAGACGAGCGCCGAGCGCGACACGGAGCCGACCGATTTCATTGGCGCCCTGCGGGACGTGGTGTTCCGCACCCGCGGAAAAACCTTCTGGTCCTACCTGAGTCCGGCCTGGACGGCGCTGACCGGCTACACGGTTGAGGAGTCTCTGGGGCGCAACATCCTCGACTTTGTCTATCCAGACGACCGGGCGGAGAACAGTCTGCGCAAGCAGCAGCTCGAATCGGGGGAAATCCACAGCTCGCGCCACGTCAAGCGGCTGCTGCGCCAAGACGGCACGTTTGTCTGGATTGAAGTGGACCTGCGCGTGCTGTACGACGCCGATGGCGCGTTCCTGGGCAGCGTGGGCACGATCCGCGACATCTCCGACCGCATCGCCCTGGAAGACGCCATTCGCCATGAACGCGAGCTGGCCGCCGTCACCCTGATGGCGCTGTCAGACGGCGTGCTGACGCTGAACGCACAACGCCGCATCGAGTTTCTCAACCGCGCCGCCGCCGATCTGCTGGGCCTGCAACGCGCCGCCGACGCGCTCGATCGCCCGATCGAGGATGTGCTCACGCTGGAGTCGCGCGAGCTGCGCACCGTGCTCGATGCGGCCTGCGCCGCGCGCCAGCCCCGCACCCTGGGCGACCGCTGCCGCCTGCGCAGGGAGGGTGCCGATTGGTCCGATGTCGATCTCAGCCTCATCCCGCTCAGCGGCGCGGAAGACGGCGCCGTCATCGTGCTGCGCGACGTGCGCGAACAGCGCGCCCTGCAAGCCAAGCTCAGCCATCAGGCCCACCACGACGCCCTCACGCAGACACTCAACCGCGCAGGCATGCTCGACGCGCTGCGCCGGGCTCACGCGGTTTTCCGGCGCACGGGCGCGCCGTTCAGCCAGATTCTGGTCGATCTCGACCACTTCAAACTGGTCAACGATCACCACGGCCATGCCGCCGGTGATGAGGCGCTGCGGCAGGTGGCAAACGCCCTGCAAAACGCGCTGCGGCCCGGCGATCACCTCGCCCGGTGGGGAGGCGAGGAGTTTCTCTGCCTGCTGCCACACACCGGGCTCGAACAGGCCACGGCGCTTGCCGAGCGCATTCGCAGCGCGGTTCAGTCCCTCGAACTGACGCACGGCCATCAGCCCATTGCGCTGACCATCAGCGCCGGTGTGAGCGCCACGTCCACCGACGGCAAGGACACGCTGGAGCAGGTTTTGCAGCGGGCGGATTTCGCGCTCTACGAAGCCAAGCAGGCCGGCCGCAACTGCGTCTGGCACGAACGCATGGCCGGGCTGGGCGTGCTCGATCTGGTGAACCAGGTGCAGGACGCGCTGCGCGTCGGCCGCCTCGGCGTGGTGTACCAGCCCATCCGGTCGCTGACGACTGGCGCGCACATGGGCCAGCAGGGATTCGCCCACATCGACCGGGCCGATGGCGTCGAACTCAGCATGGCCCGCTTCATGCCCGCACTGCAACAGTTGCACCGCGCGCACTGGGTGGATGAGCAAGTCATCCCGCGCGTGCTTGAAGACTGTCAGCACAGCCACCCGCACGGGCCCCTGCATGGCGATTGCTTCGTCAATCTTTCGGCTGACCTGCTGCAACGCCCGGCACGGATGCACGGCTTGCTTGAGGCCTTTCTCCGCAGCGACCCGTCCGCCGCGCCGCTCTCCCGGCTGGTGCTGGAACTGGGGCAACGTCCCATGCTGCTTGATGTCGCCACGGTGCGGGCCGCGCTGCAGCCCTGGCTGGACGCGGGTGCCCGTCTGGCCCTCAACCAGTCGGGCTCCGGCCTGTCCACCCTGTCCTACTGGACCGCGCTTCCCATCCACTTTCTCAAAATCGACGCCAACTTTCTGCAACGCGCCACAACCACGCCCAAGGCCCGCCTCATCCTGACCGGCATCGTGGGCATGACCAAACAGCTCGATTGCCGCACCGTGGCCGAGCAGCTTGATCAGGTCGATCCAGCCGACCAGCCCGCCCTGGTCGAATTCGCCAAAGCCATGGACATCGACTGGGTGCAGGACAGCAGCAGCGCCATCGCGCGACCGCTCCGCAGCGCGAGCGCGTAGCGGTTTTCGTGCCACGGCTGCACGATCATCGGGAATTCCCTTAATCGGCGCGGGCGGCCTTCTGGCGCACAATCGACATTTGTATCCAAATGTTCGAGGTTTCACATGTCTCCACTTTTCCCCCGATCTGCCGTCAATCCGCAGCGCCGCCGCCTGCTGGGCTGGGGCCTGGGCGCCACCGGGCTGGCCGCCGCAGGTGCCAGCGTCCCCCACCTCGCGGCCTTCGCCGCCGATGCGGTGGACTTCATCCGCGGCCCCAAGGTGGCCGATGTACCGTTCACCAAGCTCTCCGATCATGTGTTCGTGATCTACGCCGCAGACGGCTTTCCCACCGAAAGCAATCAGGGCATGATGAGCAACATCACTGCGGTGAAAACCGCCAAGGGCGTCGTCATCCTGGATACCGGGGCGTCGGTGCAGATCGGCGAGATGACCATCCGCCAGTTGCGCAAGCTCACCGATCAGCCGGTGGTCGCGGTGTTCAATTCGCACTATCACGGCGATCACTGGATGGGCAATGACGCCTATGTCACCGCCTACGGACAGGATCTTCCCATTTACGCCATGCCGCAAACCCGCGAGCAGATTCTGGGCGCCACCGGCACCGAATGGCAACAGGCCATGCTCAAGTGGACCAACCAGTCGAGCGCGGGCACGCGCATCGTCGCCCCCAACCGCGACGTGAAGCAGGGTGACGTGTTCGACTTTGGCGATGTGACGCTGCGCGCTCACCACTACGGCACGGCGCACACGCCGTCGGATGTGTGCATCGAAGTGGTGCAAGACAAGATCACCCATGTCGGCGACGTGATGATGGACCGCCGCATCGCCAATATGGACGACGGCTCTTACCCCGGCTCGCTGGCCTATATGGACGCGCTGGAGAAAAACATTCCCGGCAGCAGCTGGCTTCCCGGCCACGGCCACGCCGGGCGCGGCGTGATGGCCTGGCAGCGCGAGCTGTTCGCCGCCATCTGGGAGCATGCGCAAAAAGCCGCGCACGACATGGCCGGTCCAGATGCGGCGATTGCCGCCGCCAAGGCCGACCCGCGCGTGGCCGCCAAGGCCAAGGACACAGCAGGCTGGGACAACAACATCGGCAAATACATCAGCCTG
>JAFGXB010000265.1 GCA_016936875.1 Burkholderiaceae bacterium
ACCCGATCGGTCGGCTTGGGCTGTTTCTGCGCATCGACGACGAAAACGCGTATGTGCACAGTATGTGGCCTGAAATCACGGCCAGACTGCGCCTGCTCGGGCTGGGCGGCGGCGGTGTGTTCGTTCTGGCCAGCATCGTCGACTGGACCAAGCTGCACGGCACGGCGGCGTTCTGGGGGGTGCTTGCCGCGCGGCTGGTCGTGCTCGCCCTGGGGCTCAATCTCTGGCGCATCGCCCGTCACGACACGCCGCGCCCAGCCGCGCTGCGCAACGCCCTGATCGCTTTCGAGCTTTGCGGCATCGTCGCGTTTCGCATGGTCAATCTGGCCTATGGGGATTACTCGCCCAATATGGGCATGTCGGGTCTGCTGATGGTGCTGGCGATCTATGCCTATGTTCCTCTGCTCAGCCCGGTGAATTTCTGGCTGCTGCCCGCCGCCACGGCCTCGCTGTTCGTCCTGTCTGCAGGATGGTTCGGCGCGTCGCTGCGCGACCTGAGTGCGCTGTTGGTCATGGCGGTGTTCGTGCATCTGCTGGGCTGGTCGGCAGCGGCTCGCAGCGCCCGAAACGGTCGTCTCGCCTGGCTCGACCGCAGGAGACTGGAGCATGAAATCGACGAGAGGCGCGTCGTCGAGAGCAATCTGCGCCATCTGTTTGAAGTGTGCCCGGTTCCGCTGGTGCTCAGCCAGCAGCACACCGGTCTGGCGCTGCGTTTCAACCGTGCGGCAAAAGAACTGCTCGACCCGCAGAACCGCTATCCCGAGCCGGGTCTGGCGCACGCGTTGCACTTTTACGCCAATCTGCAGGATGGCAAGCTAGTTGCCAAAAGCCTGCGCGAGCGCGGTGTGGCCGGCCCGATTGACCTGCGGATGAAAACCGCCGAAGGAATCGGCATCCAGGTGATGCTCGACGCCCGCCTGCTGCGTTACGACGGCAAGCCCGCCGTGCTGACCAGCCTGGTCGAAATCACCGAGCGCAAGCAACGCGAACATGATCTCACCCGCATGACCCAGACCGATATGCTGACCGGCACTTACAACCGGCGCGGCTTTTTTGAACGGGCGGAATCGATGCTGCGCGAGTCGCGCCACGGGCTTCCTTGCCTGCTGCTGATCGATGCCGATCATTTCAAGCGGGTGAACGATACCCACGGCCATCAGGTGGGCGATGTGGTGCTGCTGCAACTGGCCAACCGCATGTCGAGCATGCTGCGCGAGGGCGACCTGATGGGGCGCATTGGCGGGGAGGAGTTTGCCATTCTGTTGCCGCAAAGCTCGGTGCAGGCGGCGATTGCGATGGCGGAAAGAATCCGCGAAGCGGTCGCCCGCCATGCCCTGCGCATTCAGGGCCTGCGCGTGCCCATGACACTGAGCATCGGCGTGGCCGCCGTCCTGCCCGGAGAAGGAACCCTGAGCGCCGCACTCGGACGCGCTGACACCGCCATGTACAGCGCCAAACAGGGCGGACGCAACCGGGTGCAGATCGCGTCAACGTCAACCTCCGCGCCGTAGCTGCTTTGCGGCCGGGCTCCGTTCACCCGCCCTGCTTTTTCAGCAGCCCGCGCGCGTCCACTTCATACGCCCGAATGTCTTCCAGCGTCGCCTTGAGATCGGCCATGCGCCCTTCGATGTCGGCACGGTGTTCGGCCAGCACCTCCAGATAGCGGCGAAGTTGCGGCACGGTGTCGCGCGGCGACTCATACATCATCACCAGTTCCTTGATCTCGGCCAGGCTCAGGCCCAGGCGTTTACCCCGCTGAGTGAGCTTCAGCCGTGTGCGGTCGCCCTGGGTGTACACGCGCAGCCGCCCTTCGCGCTGCGGGCAGAGCAGACCGGCTTCTTCATAGAAACGAATGGCGCGCGTGGTGAGATCGAACTCGCGCGCGAGTTCGCCGATGGTGAAGGTGGATGCGACAGGCGCAGCAGCGGCGTTTTTCATGCGTGCCTATACTCGGTTCCAGTTGACGTTAACGTCAAGTGTAGTGCGCCGCTGCACCACCTCACCTCACACCGTTCCCACCATGTCTGCCCTGCCCACCACCGAGACCATCCACTACCCTTTTGGCGATGCGCAGCCCGCGCCGGGCGACAGCCTCGAATTGGCGCCCGGCCTGCGCTGGCTGCGCATGGGGCTGCCGTTTGCGCTGAACCACATCAACCTCTGGCTACTGGAAGACACGCTGGACGGTGTGCACGGCTGGACCATCGTGGACTGCGGCATCGACTCCGCTCCCACCCGCGCCGCGTGGGAGCAGGTGTTCGCCACCCAGTTGCAGGGCAGGCCGGTGCTGCGCGTGGTGGTCACGCATATGCACCCCGATCATGTCGGCCTGGCGCACTGGCTCACCGCACGCTGGAACTGCCTGCTGTGGATGAGCGCCACCGACTACGCCGTGGCGTGCATGGCGGCGCGCGGCTGTCTGAGCATCGGCGGCGAGCCCATGGCGGCGCACTTTGCCGCGCACGGACTTGCCAACCCGGACACGCTGGCCGCCATCCGCCAGCGCACCGACTATTACACCGGCCTGGTGCCCGCCATGCCGCCACGTTTTGTGCGCCTGCAAGATGGCGACTTGCTGCGCATCGGCGGGCGCGACTGGCGTTGCGTTGCCGGCTACGGCCATGCGCCGGAACACATCAGTCTGCACTGCGAACGAGACGGCCTGTTCATCGCCGGCGACATGCTGCTGCCGCGCATTTCCACGAACATCAGCGTGAACGACAACGAGCCGCTTTCCAACCCGCTGCAGCAGTTCCTCGACAGCCTGGCCCGCTTTGACGCGCTGCTGCCCGAGCACACCCTGATCTTCCCCTCGCACGGCCTGCCTTTTCGCGGTGCGCAGGCCCGCATTGCGCAGTTGCAGCAGCATCACCGCGAGCGTCTGGCCGAAGTGCTTGCGGCCTGCGCCACGCCGCAAACCGCCGCCGAGTTGCTGCCGGTGCTGTTCAAACGTCCGCTCGACCTGCACCAGATCACCTTCGCCATGGGCGAGTCCGTCGCCCACCTGCACAAGCTCTGGTTCGACGGCCAGTTGCGCCGTCTGCAGCAAAACGGGGTGTACCGCTTCGTGCGTTAGTGCCTGTTCACACCCGCGTTGCCCCCATACCGCCTGTGGCGAGGCGGTGGTAATTTTGTGCCATGCCAGACAACACCGCCGCCGCCAACTCCGCGCCGCAGGGCACGGCACTGGTGCTGCTCGGCGGCGGCGCGCGCACGGCTTACCAGGCAGGCGTCCTGGGCGGCATCGGCGACATCCTGCAGGCGCAGGGCTGGTCTGCGCAGCACAACCCGTTTCCCGTGGTGTGCGGCACCTCGGCGGGCGCCATCAATGCGGCGTATTTCGCCAGCCGCTGCGCCGAATGGCCCCAAGCCCTGCGCGAGCTGCAAACGCTGTGGAGCACCCTGCAGGCGCACGAGGTGTTCGAGGTGGGCACACTGCACCTGCTCCGCGGCGGCCTGCGCTGGCTGGGACTGATGGCCTTTGGCTGGCTCTGGAAGCAGAACCCGCGCGCCCTGCTCGACAACACGCCGCTGGCCGACACGCTGGGCCGTCTGCTGCACTTCGACGCCGTGGACGATGCGATTCAGTCCGGCGCGTTGCGGGCGCTGTCGGTGGCCACGTCGAGTTACACCAGCGGGCGGCACATCACCTTCTTCCAGGCGCAGGCCGATGTGCTGCCCTGGCGCAGACCCGGGCTTTGGGGCATTGCCCAGCCCATCGGCGTGGAGCACCTGCTGGCCTCCAGCGCCCTGCCCTTCGTCTTTCCCGCCACGCCTTTGTGGGGCGAGGTGGGGCCAGAGTATTTTGGCGACGGCGCCATGCGCCAGCTCGCCCCGCTGGCCCCGGCCATTCATCTGGGCGCGCAGCGCGCCGTGGCCATTGGCGTGGCCGAGCCACATCCGCAGGCTGGTGCCATGCGAAGCCATCTGCCGCCCTACCCGAGCGTGGCGGAAATCGCCGCGCATGCCATGTCCAGCGTTTTTCTCGACACCCTGCGCGCCGATGCGCAACAGGCCGGACGCATCAACCGCATGCTCTCAGACCTGCCCGCCGACGTGCGCGCCGCGCTGCCCTATCGCCCCCTGCCCACGCTCACCCTGCTGCCTAGCGTGTCGATCAACGCCGTTGCCGCGCAGCATTGGCACAGCATGCCGCGCGGCGCGCGTCTGCTGCTGCAGTCTGTTGGCATGGGCGCGGGCAGCGGTGCGGCGCTGGCCAGCTACCTTCTCTTCACCCCCGACTATCTCGACGCCCTGGTGCAACTGGGCCGGGCCGACGCGCTGGCGCAGCGCGACGCCATTGCCGCGTTCTTCGCACAACCCGTCCCAGCCCTGCGGGCTGAGCATTGCGCATAATGCGGGCCTATGCTCAATGTGTTCACACTCAAGAATGGTCGCCTGGTGCAGCAGGAGGTCAGCGACTCGCAGGTGCTTGCCGCTTTGCAGCCGGTGTGGGTTGACCTGGAATCTGCCGAGCCGCGCGAGCTCGGCTGGATCGAGGCCCGCTTCGGCCTGACCATTCCCGCCGACGTGCTCGACCAGGATCTGGAAGAGTCGGCCCGGTTCTACGAAGAAGAAGACGAAAACCAGCTACACCTGCGCTCTGACTTTCTGATCAGCGATGAAGAACGGCCGCGTAACGAACGGGTGGCCTTCATCATTCACGGCAGCGTGCTGTTTTCCATCCACACCCACGATCTCACCGTGTTCCGTTTGCTGCGGCTGCGGGCGCGGCGCATGCCGGGGTTGATTGAAAACGCCACCGACGTCCTGCTCGCGCTCTACCTCACCGACGCCGAATATTCGGCCGACACGCTCGAAGGCATTTACGACGACCTCGAAGTCATCGGCGCGCACATCCTCAAGCCGCGCCCCAGCGATCAGGACGCCTCGGAAGCGCTGTCCGGCATCGCCCAGCAGGAAGATCTGAACGGCCGCATCCGCCGCAATGTGATGGACACCCGCCGCGCGCTGAGTTTTCTGCTGCGCAGCCGTCACCTCAGCGCCGATCAGTCGCAGGAGGCACGGCAAATTCTGCGCGATCTCGACTCGCTCGATGGCCACACCGCGTTCCTGTTCGACAAGATCAACTTCCTGATGGCCGCCACGGTGGGCTTCATCAACATCAACCAGAACAAGGTGATCAAGATTTTCTCGGTGGCCTCGGTGGCCATGCTGCCGCCCACGCTGATTGCCAGCATCTACGGCATGAATTTCAGGGCCATGCCCGAGCTCAACTGGAGCCTGGGCTATCCCTTTGCCCTGGCGCTGATGGTGGTCTCGGTCATCGCGCCGTTCTGGTTTTTCCGCAAAAAAGGCTGGCTGGATTAGGGCCTGTTCAGTGTGCCGCCGCAGCGCGTTTGAGCCGCCGCACCACGGCGCCAAGCACGGGCACGGTGGCGTAAAAATCGCAGGCATCCCAGTAGTCGCGGTGATCGGTGACCAGGCCCTGCGCATCGAGTTCAAACCGGGTCGCACCAGGAATGCACTGGTCGTGCGCCCCGGCGCGCAGGGCGAAATGAAAGTCCCAGACCATCCAGCCGATCTGGCCCTGCGCAGTCACCTCGCGCACCACAAAGCGCGGTGCGTGCAGCTTGGCATACATGTGCGCAAATTGCGCAGTGATGGCAGGCAGGCCCTGCACGCGGTTGAACGGGTCTTGAAAAGTGGCCTGCGGGGCGTAGACCTGCTCCAGCACATCAAGCTGGTCGGCGCGCAGTTGTTCGAACACGCGGGCAATGCGGCGCAAAGGTGAGTGGGGCGAGAGGGGCGAGGGGGCGGCGTCGGTATCCATGACCCCCATCTTATGCAGCGGTGCGTCGCCGCGCTGAAGTCAGAGGGTGTGAATAACTCCGGCGTGGCTGAGCAGCACGGCCAACCGGTTCCAATCCAGGCGCAAAGCACAGCCCTGCCCAGCGGCACGGCGCGCATTTGCAACGCCGAGTGGAGCCGTTTGGCCGCGATGAGCGGGCATGGCGGAGTTGTTCACACCCTCTCACAGGCGCGGCAGCAGCACGGCCGCCCAGATCAGCGCGCACAGCAACAGGGTGAGCAGCACGGCGGCGCTGCCCAGGTCTTTCGCGGTCTTGCTCAGGGCGTGCTGTTCCAGGGAAACCCGGTCCACGGTGTATTCAATGGCGGTGTTGAGCAGCTCGACGATGAGCACCAGCAGCACACTGCCCGCGAGCACCGCGCGTTCTGCCCAGGTGTGGCCCAGCCAGAGCGCCAGCGGCAGGAGGATGAGGGCCAGCGTGACTTCCTGCCGGAACGCCGACTCGGTCTGCCACGCGGCGCGCAGACCACTCATGGAGTTGATGCCCGCGTGAACCACGCGCGACAGTCCGGTGCGGGTCTTGTACGGATTGGGGGCCACGTCCGGCTTGGAGGCGGGCGCGCGCTCGCGCTGCTGGGCCATGCGCTCAGTGCCCCGTTTGGCCCGCGGCCTCGTCACGCGCCGCCTTGCGCAGATCATCGAGGAACTGCCTGGAGGCGGCCTCCCAGGTGAACTTGCGCGCATGCGCCTGCGCCACGCCGCGTGGAATCTGCAGAGCGCGCAGGCAGGCGGCCTTGAGGTCGTGATCGAGCGCGCCTGCCGGGCTGTCGCCAATCACATCGAGTGGCCCGGTCACCGGGTAAGCCGCCACCGGACAGCCGCAGGCCAGGGCTTCGATCAGCACCAGGCCGAAGGTGTCGGTCTTGCTCGGAAACACGAACACATCGGCGCCGGAATACACCTTGGCCAGTTCGTCCTGGGTGAGCACGCCGAGAAAGCGCACGCCCGGATATTGCCTGCGGATGCGCTCCATCTCCGGCCCTTCGCCCACCACCCACTTGGTGCCGGGCAGGTCGAGTTGCAGAAAGGCGTCGATGTTTTTTTCCACCGCCACCCGGCCCACATACAGAAAGATGGGCGGCTTGCCATCCAGCCGTTCGCCGGCGCGCGGGTAGAACATGCGGTGATCGACCCCGCGCGACCACAGCCGCACATTGCGAAAGCCATACTCCTGCAAATCACGCTGCACGACTTGCGTGGGCACCAGCACCGCACGGCCGGCGTTGTGAAAGCGGCGCAGATAGGCATACGTCCACCCCAGCGGAATGCGGAACCGGGCCTGCACATACTCGGGAAATCGGGTGTGGTACGCGGTGGTCAGCGGAATGTCCAGGCGCTGCGCGATGCGGCGCGCCGCCTGGCCCAGCGGCCCTTCGGTGGCGACGTGCACCACGTCGGGCATGAAGGCGGTGACGCGCCGCATGATCTGCGCATGCGGCCGCAGGCTCAAACGAATTTCCGGATAGGTTGGGCAGGGAATGGTGCGAAAGCTGCCCGGCTCCACCACATCAACCTCTTGCCCCATGTCGCGCAACTGGCCGATGGTGGTCTTGAGGGTGCGCACCACGCCATTGACCTGCGGCTCCCAGGCGTCGGTGACGATGAGGATGCGCAGCGCAGGGGCGGCGGCGGCAGCGGGCCAGGGCTTTTCCGCCGCTGCGGCCACGCCGGGTGCCACGGTGGCGGCGATCATGCAGTGACCGCCTGCGCGCTGGAGGGCTGCGGGACAGAGTGCCCGGCGGCCTGTGGCGTCAGTTCGGCCAGCACCTGCAGCCCGGCATTCCAGTGCAGCAGCTTGAGGTGGCCATCATGGTCTTCCACCAGGGCGGTGAGGCTTTCCACCCAGTCGCCGCAATTGGCGTAGATCTGCCGTTCCTCGTTGCGCAGCTCGGCACGGTGAATGTGACCGCACACCACGCCGTCGCATTGCTGGCGGCGCGCCTCATCGCTGAGCAGGGTTTCGAAGCTGGAGATGGTGTTCACTGCCGCCTTGACCTTGTGTTTGAGGTACTGCGACAGCGACCAGTACGGCAGGCCGAGCTTGAGCCGCGCGTGGTTGAGCCAGCGGTTGAGCTTGAGGCTGAACATATAGGCCGCGTCGCCCAGATGCGCCAGCCACTTGGCGTAGAGCACCACGCTATCGAACAAATCGCCGTGGACGATAAGCAGGGTGCGGCCATCGGCGGTGACATGCCGCACCTGGTTGATGACTTCGATGCCGCCGAAATGCAGGCCGTCGTAGGGCCGCGCGAACTCGTCATGGTTACCCGGAACGAACACCACCCGCGTGCCCTTGCGCGCCTTGCGCAGCAACTTCTGCACGACATCGTTGTGCGCCTGCGGCCAGTAGATGCCCTTTTTCTTGAGCTGCCAGCCGTCGATGATGTCGCCCACCAGGTAGATGGTGTCTGCGCTGCAGTGGCGCAGGAATTCCAGTAGCTGCTCGGCCTTGCAATCGCGCGTGCCAAGGTGAATGTCGGACAGCCACAGGGTGCGCCACTTCACCTCCGGTTCGGCATCTGCGCCAGAAGTCGGTGGTTCGGCCAGCGCGGCGGCGCGCACGGCATCCGTCGTCGCGTGATCTTCCGCAAACGCTGCGCTGCTGCGCATCAATCGGGACAGGGTGTCGGTAGCCATGCGCGCATTGCATCGCCGCAATATGTCAGGCGCGTGACCGTCACAGAAAAAACAGTCGGCCCCCTTGATGCAAACGCTTGTGCCACAGCGGGCGACAAGGTCAAATCAGGCGCATCTCTCCTTTTCCGCCCTAAGCCATGAGCCAGGAACGCGAACTCAAATTCCGACTCGACCCCACCCTGCACGACGCCGTGCGCGCCCACCCGGTCTTGCTTGCGCTGGCCTCTGCACCGCAAGTGCAGGCGCTGCAAAGCTGGTATTTCGATACGCCCGAGCACACCCTGCGCAAGGCGGGCCTGGCGCTGCGCGTGCGGCATCCGGGCGACGGGCGGCGCATCCTCACCCTCAAAAGCAGCCCGGCGCACGGACTGCAACTCGCCCGCGGCGAATGGGAATTCGACATCACCACCGACGCGCCGGATGCCGCGGCACTGGAGCGCCTGAACCACACCCCCCTCGCCACGCTGGGCGATGCGGGTCGGCTTGCGGCCAGCCTGCGCGCCGTGCTGGGCACCCGGGTGCAACGCACCGTCTGGCATATCGGCTGGCAGGGCACGCAGCTTGAAGTCTGTCTCGACCAGGGGCAGGCGCTGGGCGGCATCACCGCCAATGCGCCCTGCCTGCCAATCAGCGAACTGGAGATCGAGCTGATCGACGGCCACTGGCCCCACGCGTTCGACCTCGCCTGGACGCTGGCGCAAGACCTGCCGCTGCTGCTTTCACCCATCAGCAAGGTACAGACAGCCGCGCGCGCCGCCGGGCTCACCACGCTGCAACTGCCCGCGCTGGCGCGCGAACTCGCGCCACATCAAGAGGGCGGACAAACGGGAGGACAAACTCTCGCGGCGGCATTGCAGCAGTCCGCCGCCGTCTTGGCAGTGGGCGCAGAACTGTTGCAAACCGACCCGCAACCCAACACCGTGCACCAGATGCGCTTGCAGCTGCGCCGCCTGCGGGTGCTGCTGCAGCTCCTGCAGGCCACCGGCCCGTCCTCACAGCGCGCCGCCTGCCGCTGGCTGCGCAACGAATGGCGCTGGGCGGGGCAGCTGCTTGGCACCGTTCGCGATGTCGATGTCTGCCTCGAACATGCCGACTCCCTGCGCGCGAGCCCGCAGACCGAGGCGCCGCTTGGCCGCGATCTGCAGCAAAAACGCGCGGCGCATCTGCAAGCACTGCTGGGCTATCTGCGCAGCGCCCGCTTTGGCCGCGTGCTGCTGGCGCAGGCCCGCTGGGCGGAGTGCTGGAGCAGTGGCCAGATTGCCTCTGCCGATCAGCTCGCGCGCCGTCTGCTGCGCTTTCACCGCAACGATCTGCACTTGCATCCGCAGCGCTGGGCCGAGTTGCTGGCGATCTGGGACAGTCTGGCCGCCACCCCGCTCGATGCCCCCTGGACGGCGCTGCACACCTTGCGGCTCAAGGCCAAGCAGTTGCGCTATGTCCTGGAATGGCTCGCGCCCTGGGTGGAAGACGTGCTCGGCAAACAGGGCAAGGCATGGCTCGATCTCACCAGCGCCCTGCAGACCGATCTGGGCGAGGCGCTCGACACGCTGCGTCTGGCCCGCTGGGTGGGCGAGACCGCAGCGGCTGGCAGCGTGGACGCCGCGACGCTGCAAGAGGAGGCGGGTGCGCAACAGGCGTTCGCCCAGGCACGCAGCGGCCTGAAACGCGCGCTGCAGGCGGCCCGCCACACCGAAAAATCCGCCTGAAACCGCATCCGTTCTCACCCTCTCACATCACCGGCTTCGCATCGCGCCGGGTTTTGGTGAGGTACAGCACCAGCAGCATGATCGCGGTCAGGAACAGGGCGCTGGTTCCCATTGTTCCCAAACCAAGACCGCCTTCGCTGCCGGGCTTGGACAACCAGTCGCCAAAGGTCGCACCCAGCGGGCGGGTGAGGATGTAGGCGGCCCAGAATGTGGTCACCGCGCTGGCCTTGAACAAAAAATAAGCGGCAGCCGCCAAGGCAATGGCGCCGCCGAACAGCGCGGCCGACGTGGCATAACCGAGTTGCAGACGCTCGGCGGCCAGATCGCCTCCGGCGGTACCCAGCGCAAAGGTGAACAGGATGGCGCCCCAGTAAAACGCTTCGCGTTTGCGCGTAGCAATGCTGTGAATCGACAGGGTGCGCTCGCTGGCCCACCAGAGCGCAAAGGTGGCAAGCAAGGCCACGGCGAACAGCGCCGTGCTGAGGGGGAGCGGCACACCGAGTTGATCGGTCAGGTTATCGGTGACCAGCGTGCCGACCACGCTGATGAGCGTCACGGTCAGCCAGTACAGCCAGGGAACGTAGCGGCGGGCGCGCATCTGCGCCGTCAGCACGCCGATGAACAACACCGTCATCACCACGCTGGTGGCAGCCAGACCCAGATGCAGATCCACCGCGAGAAAGTCTGCTGCGGTTTCTCCCACGGTGGTCGCCATGATTTTGATCAGCCAGAAATAGAGGGTGATGACGACCGGAACCTTGATCGCCTGCGCCCAATCTGGCGACGCCGCCTGAACTGCTTTCTGCATGATGAACTCCCTGAATGCCGTTTGGCGTTGTTGTGTGCCGCACGAAGTGCAGCGACCGCATTCTGGAGAAACAGACTTAGCGCAATGTGAGCGTGCCCGTGTGCAGGCGTTCGTGCGCGCCGAATGCGGGCGCAGCAGTTGACGCAGCAGGTGGCGAAACGCGGTTCAGCCGCTTTTGCGCAGATTCGCCGGAGCGATGCGCAGCGCCTCGCGGTACTTCGCCACGGTGCGCCGCGCCACCTGCACGCCCTGCTGCGTGAGGCGCTCGGCCAGCTCGCTATCCGACAGCGGCTTGGCGCTGTCTTCTTCCGCAACCAGACGGCGGATGAGTTCGCGCACCGCCGTGGAGGAGGTATTGCCCCCGGCCTCGGTGCTCAGGCCCGAGCCGAAGAAATACTTCAGCTCGACGGTGCCAAACGGCGTGAGCATGAATTTCTGCGTGGTGACGCGCGAAATGGTGGACTCGTGCAGCCCGAGTTCGTCGGCGATTTCGCGCAGCACCATGGGCCGCATGGCCACGGGGCCGAAGTCGAAAAACCGCTGCTGGCGCTCCACAATGGTCTGCGACACGCGCTGAATGGTCTCGAAGCGCTGCTGCACGTTTTTCACGAACCAGCGCGCCTCCTGCAACTGCCCCTGCATGGCGGTGCCGCTATCGCGGGCGCGGCGCAGGGCGTCGGCATAAATCTGATTCACGCGCAGCTTGGGCATCACCTCGGGATTGAGATGCGCCGCCCAGCCCCGGGCGGTTTTTCGGGCGATGACATCGGGAGTGACCGCTTGCGCCGCATCGCTGCGGAAGGCGCCGCCAGGGTGCGGATCCAGCTGGGCGATGCGTTGCTGGGCGATGCGCAGCGCGGCTTCGTCGGTGTTCAGCAGACGTTCGAGTTTGCGCCAGTCGCGCCGGGCCAGCAGGTCGAGGTGTCCGCCCCGGCAAATCTGCAAGGCCATGTCGCGCACCGGGCAGGTGGGCTGGCGCTGCAACTGCAGGCACAGACAGTCGGGCAGATCGTGCGCGGCCACGCCGGCCGGATCGAAGCTCTGGATCAGGCGCATGGCGGTGGTCAGTGCATCGGCGATGTCTTCGAGTTGCTCGGCCTCGGCGCCGGGTGCCAGGGCCAGCGCCAGCTCCAGCGTGGTTTCGGGCAGATAGCCGTCGTCATCGAGCGAGTCGATGATGGCCTCGGCGGCGGCGCGATCCGTGGCGCTCAGGCACAAGCCGGCAAGCTGGCCGCGCAGGTGATCGCGCAGATCGACATGCTCCGAAGCGTGGTCGATGGCGCTGTATTCGTCGTCATCGCCGCCGCCGGAAGACTGCCCAGAACTCACCCAGGAATCGGCATCGGCATCGGTATCGGCGCCGTGGTCGGTCTCGCCGCTGTTGGCGGTCCAGTCTTGCGTTTCCAGCTGCAATTCGGCGGAGGGCTCGCTCGATGCCTCATGCCCGTCCACTGGTGCCTGCGCGGGCAGATCGGGCTGCGCAGGAGCGGCTTGCTCGGCGCCTGCCGAAGGAGC
>JAFGXB010000032.1 GCA_016936875.1 Burkholderiaceae bacterium
CCCCATGACGCCACCCGCCGAAGCGCTTATCTCTGCGCTCTATCACTGTAGTCCAGCACAACAACTCTGACACCGCAACCTTGGTGATGACAAGCAAGACATGCAAGCAATCCTGACAAGCCGCCAAATCAGAAGAACAAAAAGCCCGCCCCTATTTGCCGCGCAATATCAGCGCAGCAAGCAGGCAGCGGGCAAACGTCCACTGTGCAGTCGGACACGACCGACTGCAGAGATGGAAACAGATTAAATGATTTGGCCTTTGGTGATCAGGCGGCTGACCACCCAAGACTTGGTCTTGGAAATCGGGCGGGATTCCGCAATTTCCACCACATCATTCAGGTGATACGCACCCGACTCGTCATGCGCGCTGTATTTCTTTGAGCGCGCAATGAACTTGCCGTAGATAGGATGCTGAATACGACGCTCGACCAGTACGGTCACGGTCTTTTGGCGCTTGTCACTGACAACACGGCCAACCAGCGTACGCTGGACTTTCTTCTGTTCCGTCATGGCTTAACCCTTGGCCTTTTTTTCTTGAATCAAGGTGCGCACCCGAGCGATGGCGCGCTTGGTGATCCCTAGTTGAGTCGTGTTCTGCAACTGTTGCGTCCCTTTCTGCATGCGCAGATTGAAATGGGCCTTCAACAGACTATCAAGTTCTGTCTGCAGCGCAGGAAGATCCTTGGCGCGCAGCTCGGTGAGTTGAGCGGAAGTTTTCAAGTCGCCCTCCTTATGCGCCAATCAGGCGCGTGACAAAAATAGTGCGGAAAGGCAGCTTGGCGGCAGCAAGTTCAAACGCCTCACGCGCCACGGCCTCGGACACGCCTTCAATTTCATACAGCACGCGACCAGGCTGCACTTCAGAGACGTAGTACTCGGGGTTGCCCTTGCCGTTACCCATACGCACTTCAGCGGGCTTGATGGAAATTGGCTTGTCCGGAAACACACGAATCCAGATGCGGCCGCCACGCTTGACGTGACGTGAAATAGCGCGACGTGCTGATTCGATTTGGCGTGCAGTGATGCGGCCACGAGTCGTGGCTTTCAAACCAAATTCACCGAATGCAACGGTGGCGCCGCGGGTAGCAAGGCCCGTGTTGCGGCCTTTCTGCTCTTTGCGGTATTTGCGACGAGCGGGTTGTAGCATGAATACTCTCCTTAAGCGCCTGCGCCAGACGTACCGCCCGCCGCAGCAGGCTTACGCACACGCTTTACAGCAACTGATTTTTCGCCATCGGCGGCTGGGGCCGCTGCGGCTTCGTCACGGCGGGGGGCTGCGCGGCGCGCGCCGGATGGGCGCGTGGCACCGGGCCGCCGATTACGGCGATCCTCTTCCGCGCTCGCTGGTTCGGCCTTGGCCGGAATCACAGCGCCCTTGGCCGGGGTATCGCCCTTGTAGACCCACACCTTCACGCCAATCACGCCATACGTGGTCTTCGCTTCAGACGTGGCGTAGTCAATATTGGCACGCAAGGTTTGGAGCGGCACGCGGCCTTCACGGTACCATTCACGCCGGGCGATTTCGATACCGTTCAGTCGCCCAGAGGACATGATCTTGATGCCCTGAGCGCCCATACGCATGGCGTTCTGCATGGCACGCTTCATGGCGCGGCGGAACTGGATGCGCTTTTCAAGCTGCTGGGTGATGGAGTCGGCGATCAGCTGGGCATCGATTTCAGGCTTGCGCACCTCTTCGATGTCCACCGCCACCGGCACTCCAAGTCGCTTGGCGAGCTCAGCTTTCAGGTTCTCGATGTCTTCGCCCTTTTTGCCGATCACAACACCCGGGCGGGCGCTGTAAATGGTGATACGGGCATTCTTGGCCGGACGCTCGATGAGCACGCGCGACACGGAAGCATTTTTCAGGCGCTTCGTCAGGTATTCGCGAACCATGATGTCTTCGCTGAGCATCTTGGCATATTGCGTGCTCGGCGCGTACCAACGCGAGGCCCAGCCACGGGTGACGGCAAGACGGAAGCCGGTCGGATGAATTTTCTGTCCCATATGGCGTCCTCAGTTCCCGACTTGAATAAAGATATGGCAGGTGGGCTTGCTGATGCGGTTGCCACGGCCTTTGGCGCGCGCACTGAAGCGCTTGAGGGTCGACCCCTCCTCCACCATGATCGAGGTCACCTTCAGTTCATCCACATCAGCGCCATCATTGTGCTCGGCGTTGGCAATGGCCGACTCCAGCACTTTTTTGATGATGCCTGACGCCTTTTTGGGCGAGAACTCCAGGATATTCAAAGCGGAGTCCACTTTTTTACCGCGGATCAGGTCCGCCACCAGACGACCTTTTTGGGCCGAGAGGCGAACGCCGCGTAGGGTTGCACGAGTTTCCATGTGTCTGCCTTACCTCTTCGCCTTTTTATCGGCGGGATGACCTTTGAATGTCCGCGTCAGCGCGAATTCACCAAGCTTGTGACCGACCATCTGGTCAGACACATAGACGGGAACATGCTGCTTGCCGTTGTGCACAGCAATCGTCAAGCCGATGAATTCGGGCAGGATGGTGGAGCGACGCGACCAGGTCTTGACTGGGCGCTTGTCCTTGGTACCGACCGCAGCTTCAACTTTTTTCAGCAGATGCTGGTCGCAGAACGGACCTTTTTTGAGTGAGCGAGCCATGTGCTATCCCTTACTTCTTACGACGCGACACGATCATGCTCTGCGTGCGCTTGTTATTGCGGGTGCGATAACCCTTGGTCGGCGTGCCCCACGGGCTGACTGCCACGCGGCCTTCGCCCGTCTTGCCTTCGCCACCGCCATGTGGGTGATCGACCGGATTCATGGCAACGCCACGCACCGTCGGACGAATGCCTTGCCAACGGATGGCACCGGCCTTGCCGTACTGGCGCAGGTTGTGTTCTTCGTTACTGACTCCGCCCAAGGTCGCGCGGCAGTCGATATGAATGCGGCGAACCTCACCAGAGCGCATGCGCACCTGAGCGTGGAGCCCTTCGCGCGCCAGCAGCACAGCCGAGGCCCCCGCTGAGCGGGCGATTTGCGCACCTTTTCCAGGCTGCATTTCGATGCAGTGAATCGTGGAACCCACGGGGATGTTGCGAATAGGCAGAGTATTGCCTGCGCGGATCGGCGCCTCCGCCCCGCTCATCAGCGTCGCCCCAACCTCTAGGTTGCGCGGCGCAATGATGTAGCGGCGCTCACCGTCGGCGTAGCACACCAGGGCGATGTGCGCAGTCCGGTTCGGGTCATATTCGATCCGCTCGACCTTGGCAGGAATGCCGTCTTTATCGCGGCGAAAATCGACGACGCGATAGTGATGCTTATGTCCACCACCACGATGGCGCGTGGTGATGTGACCATTGTTATTGCGACCGGCCTTCTGGAACTGAGGCTCGAGCAAAGAACGCTCAGGCTCGCCCTTGTGCAGATGCGGGTGCGTGACCTTGACGACCGCGCGGCGCCCGGCCGAGGTCGGCTTGACTTTGACGACGGGCATTTAGATACCCTCCTGTGCGAAATTCAGCTCTTGTCCCGCCTTCAGGCAGACATAGGCTTTTTTGACATGATTGCGGCGGCCTGTGCCACGCGCAGTGCGCTTGACCTTGCCTTTGACGTTGGTGACCTGCACCGACTCGACATCCACCTTGAAAAGCAGCTCAACAGCCGCCTTGATCTCGGGTTTGGTCGCATCGCGCAGAACGCGGAACACCACCTGATTGCGCTTTTCCGCAACCATGGTCGCCTTCTCGGAGATAACCGGCGTGCTGAGAACCTGCATCAGACGCTGGGGATTGATCACAGCTTGCTTCATGACAGCATCTCCTGAAGTTGGCTGACCGCACCCTTGGTCATCACGATCTTCTTGTAAAAGAGCAAGGACAACGGATCTGCGTAGCGCGGCTCTACAACCAGCACATTCGGCAAATTCCGCGCGGCCAAGAACAGATTTTCATCCGCGCCATCCGCAATGATCATCACCGAGTCGAAGCCCATGGCTTTGCACTTTTCCGCAACCAGCTTTGTTTTCGGAGCATCAACACTGAACGAATCGACCACTACCAGGCGACCTTCGCGCGCCAATTGCGAAAACAAGGCGCGCATCCCTGCGCGGTAGGCCTTTTTGTTGACCTTGTGCGTGAAATTTTCGCTGGGCGAATTCGGAAAAATTTTCCCGCCCCCACGCCACAGCGGGGAAGACGTCATACCCGCACGGGCACGCCCAGTTCCCTTTTGCTTCCACGGCTTGCGGGTTGAGTGCTTGACGACTGCGCGGTCTTTTTGCGCACGGTTACCCAGACGCGCATTGGCCTGATAGGCAATCACAATCTGGTGAACCAGATCTTCATTGAAGTCTCGCCCGAAAACCTCAGGACTGACATCGAATTTTTCGGCAGGCTGGCCCTGCGCATTGAGGAATTCAAGCTGCATCACTGACCTCCTACCGCAGACTTGACTGCGGGACGCAGAAACACGTAGCCAGAGCGCGAGCCAGGCACGCCGCCCTTGACCAGAATAAGTTGGCGCGCCTCATCAATGCGCACAACCTCAAGATTCTGGACTGTCACGGTCTCATTGCCCATCTGGCCGGCCATGCGCTTACCAGGAAAGACACGACCCGGATCTTGCGCCATGCCGATCGAGCCGGGCGCACGCGTCGTGACCGAGTTACCGTGTGAAGCGCGGTTGGACGAAAAGTTATGACGCTTGATCGCACCCGCAAATCCCTTGCCGATGGAAACGCCCTGCGCGTCAACCATCTGCCCCACTTGAAACAGTGAGGCCGGGACTGTCGCACCGGGAGCGTAAGCAGCGGCCAGATCAGCAGGGAGGTCAAACTCCTTGAGAATTTCCGCAGGCTCGACGCCCGCTTTTGCCAAATGGCCAGCTTGGCCCTTGGTCAGCCGCGACGGCTTACGCGAACCGAAGGCGACTTGGACGGCACTGTAGCCATCCGCTTCCTGCGTGCGCACCTGCGACACCCGGTTGCCAGACGCATCCAGCACGGTGACGGCGATGGATTCCCCATCATCGGTGAACACGCGCGTCATTCCGACCTTGCGCGCGACAAGGCCCATTGAATGTGAGCTCATTGTTTTCTCCTGCTTGGCTACGATTGGCCAAGCCCGTAAGTTAATCACGACGCCTGCAAGACCTTGCAGGCGCTTAAGTGGACAACCTAGCGGCCCGGGTACATTGAGTTGCAACCCATTTCCGCAGCTGCCAGAAATTCAAGCAGCCAAATATCATACAACATCCGGCCAGCCCCAGCAAGTCATTCAGCTTATTGCAGCTTGATTTCCACATCAACACCAGCGGGCAAGTCAAGCTTCATCAATGCATCGACCGTTTTGTCGGTCGGGTCCACGATGTCCATCAGTCGTAAATGTGTACGAATTTCCAACTGGTCGCGCGAAGTCTTGTTGACGTGCGGCGAGCGCAGAATATCGAAGCGCTGCAGGCGGGTCGGCATCGGCACCGGGCCCTTGACGATGGCGCCAGTACGCTTTGCCGTATCAACAATTTCCATGGCGGACTGATCAATCAACTTGTAATCGAACGCCTTCAGACGAATACGAATTTTCTGGTTTTGCATGATGTTCTCTTCAAAGAGCGAAAGCCGACGCGCAGGGCGTCGGCTGATTCCGTAGGACTGTGTTACGCGATGATTTTTGCCACAACGCCTGCACCGACAGTACGACCGCCTTCGCGGATGGCGAAGCGCAGACCTTCTTCCATGGCG
>JAFGXB010000266.1 GCA_016936875.1 Burkholderiaceae bacterium
ACCACACCACACAGAAGATTTGCTACTTCATGCCAAACTCTTTGCGCTTGAGATAGAGCTCACCCAGGGTGCCAATGACTTTGTTGGAGGTGCGTGCATACTCTCCACCCTGCAGTTGTTGTAACGCCTCCTTGGTCTGGTTGGCCATTGCCTGGCGCGCCACACTTGCGGCGCAGAGATGAAAGGCGGCATGGTCTTCCAGCAGGCGGGTGAACAACCTTTGTGTCTCTGCGCTCAGCACCGGACGGCTGTCGCGCACGCCGTAAAGCCATTTCCCGAGGTCACAGCGGTTATCTAGCGCGATGGAATCGGGATCGAGCGTGGGGCACTGGCCGCTGACGCAGTCGTGCAAGCGTTTTTTCCACGCCTTGTGCGCGTTGGTTGCGGAGAAAAAATTCAGATCCATTTGAAGCCTCCTGACCGTCGGGAATCTTGAGAAGTCGCCTGTCGCCCGAAGCGCAGCGCAATTTACAATTGATGAATTTAATTGTAAATACCGCAAATAATGGAGCGATGTTTTGATGTCTCCTTGAATGGAAGGATCATTGCGGATTTTCTTGATGACAAACAAAATAGGTGGAGGTGTATTGCAGCAAGAACCGAAACACGGGCTGCGCTTCTGGCTCGGCAATGGCGTGCTGGCGCTGGCGGCGCTGTTTTTATTGTTGATGGATCAGGTCGCGCAATGGTTGGGAATGGGTGCCGTTGCGCTCTGGATGGGGCTGGTGGCCGTGGGCGTGTATCTGATCGTCAAGGACGGCGGCAAGTGAGTGTGGCTGCAGGGCAGCCTCAGCGGAAGAACAACGCGCTCATCACCAGGCCAATGACCACGATGCCCCAGCGCATCACGCTGGGCGGAATGCGCCGCGCCGCGCGCGCGCCCGCGTAGCCACCCAGCAGCACCGCGGGCAGCATGACGGCCACCCAGCCCCAGCGCACTGTGCCAGCCGCGGCATAAATCCCCACGGCAAACAGCGTGAGCACGGCGGAAACGGCGTTTTTGAGGGCGTTCATCCGGTTGAGATGCACCTCGCCGATCAGGGTTAAGAGCGCCAGTAGCAACACGCCGAGGCCCCCGTTGAAATAGCCGCCATAGATGCTGACCACGAACAGGCCGGTGAGTGCCTGCAAGCGCGACGCATGGTGCTCTGGCTGGCGGCCCATGCGGCGCAACAGCGCCGGGCCAAAGGCGAACAGCGCGGTGGCGAACAGCAAGAGCCAGGGCACGAGGGCGCGGAACGCGTGATTGCTGGTGGCGATCAACAGCCCCGCGCCGATGCCGCCGCCCACAAGGCAGGCCAGCAGCAATGCCGTCATGCCCACAGCGCGCGGTGGGCCCAGGTCCTCGCGGAATCCCCAGGTGCTTGCCAGATAGCCGGGAAGCAATGCCGTGGTGCCGGTGGCGTTGGCCGCAATCGGCGGAATGCCGGCGTAAATCAGCGCCGGCAGGGTGAGGAAACTGCCGCCCCCGGCGGCGGCGTTGAGAGCGGCGCCGAAAAACGCCGCGGCGATGACAAGGACAGAGGTGAGGAAATCGCCGGGCATGAGAATCGCTTCAAAAGAGGCAAGAAAAAATTCAAGCATACGCAGGATGGTCGCATGCGTCCGCGGGCGTGGCGCGACAGGCGGAAGAGGGCCCGACAAGTTGTAGTTCAATGCAGCGTTTCCACTTGTAACTCAGAAGGTTTTCATGGCCACCAGCTTGCTTGCCCTGCTTGATGACATCACCACGGTGCTGGATGATGTGGCCGTGCTCACCAAGCTTTCGGCGAAAAAGACCGCCGGCGTGCTCGGAGACGACCTCGCGCTGAATGCGCAGCAGGTTGCCGGCGTGGAAAGCAACCGTGAAATTCCGGTGGTCTGGGCCGTGGCCAAGGGCTCGTTCATCAACAAATCCATTCTGGTGCCGCTCGCCCTGGCCATCAGTGCGTTTGCATCGTGGGCAATTACGCCCTTGCTGATGGCGGGCGGGGCGTATCTGTGCTTTGAAGGCGTGGAAAAACTCGCCCACAAATGGTTTCACAGCAAGGACGAAGAGGATGCGCATCACGCTGAACTCACCCGCGCACTGGCCGACCCCAAGGTGGATTTGCTGGCGCTGGAACGCGACAAGGTCAAGGGGGCCGTGCGGACCGATTTCGTGCTGTCGGCGGAAATCATCGCCATCACGCTCGGCGCGGTGTCGGGTGCCAGCTTCACCACGCAGGTGGCTGTGCTCGTGGGCATTTCGCTCCTCATGACCATCGGCGTCTATGGGCTGGTGGCCGGTATCGTGAAACTCGACGACGCGGGGCTGTACCTCAGCCGTCAGGCGTCCGCGGCAGCGCGGGGGCTGGGGCGCGGTATTCTGGCCGCGGCACCCTGGCTGATGAAGGGCTTGAGCGTGGTGGGAACGGCGGCGATGTTTCTGGTGGGCGGCGGCATCATCAGCCACGGCTGGCCCTGGCTGCATCACGCGAGCGAAGCGCTCGCGCACCGCGTTGGTCCGGCGCTGAGCTGGCTGAGCCCGCTGTTGTTCGACGCCGTTGTGGGCATTCTGACCGGCATCGTGGCGCTGGGGGTGTGGGCGCTGGGGAAAAAAATGCTGGGACGCGGCGCAGCGCATTGATGTGCGCTACGCCGACTGAACTGCCCACTCCCTTGGAGCCTGACGCGCAGCGGCGGACCCGGGGCGCGCACGAGAAACACGCCGGGCCGCCCCAAGTGTTTCTCACCCCCTCGGGGGGCCTGACGCGTAGCGGCAGGTCTGGGGGCGCTCTCAGGCCGCGAGCAGGGCGGCCAGTTGGTCCTTGAGGTGCAGGCGCTCTTTTTTCAGCGTTTCCAGATGCGCGTCGTCTGCCGCGCGCACGCCTTCCTCGATTTGCACCACATCCTTGTTGATGTCTTCATAGCGCTGCGCCAGCTTTTGAAAATGGGCATTGCCGTTTTTCAGCGCGTGAATTTTGTCGGCCTGCGCCGGGAATTCATGGGTCAGATCGTGTGGGTCCAGTGTCATGGGGATGTCCTCCTGATGGGTTGTGAGAGTTCAACCATAAGACGCTTCGCGCCGTCGCGCCACCACGGCGCGCAAACCGCATCGCCGGGAGCGACTAGGGTTTGACCGGCAGCAACACCCACATCTTCCCTGGCCACTGCATGCGCCCGGCAAGCTCTCCTGCGGTCTCCCCGGTCCCGGTGAACAGGTCGGCGCGCACCACGCCGGTAATGGCCGAGCCCACGTCCTGCGCGAACACCAGACGGTTGAGCGCCTGCGGCGCGGCCACCTTGCCGTCATACGGCTGGGAGGTGGACAGCCACACCGGCAAGCCAAGGGCAATGGCGCGCTTGTCCACCGCAATGCTGCGCAGGGCGGTGAGCGGTACACCCAGCGCACCGTTGGGGCCGCGCTGCGGCTGGGTGTCGATCGCAGCACTGAAAAACACCACGCGCGGATTGGCGGCCAGCATCTCGGGCACCTCGCTCGGGTGCATTTGCGCCCAGGCGCGGATGATGGACATGGTGACCGTGCCCTGCACCCTGCCGGTATCGAGCAGCCAGCGCCCCACCGACTTGTACGGCCAGCCGTTGGTTCCGGCATAGCTCAGGCGCAGGGTCTGGCCGTCTTGCAGGCGCACCAGCCCGGAGCCCTGCACCTGCAGAAACAGCGCGTCCACGGCGCTGTCCAGCCAGACAACCGCTTTGCTGTCGAGCTGGGCCTGCACTGCGGGGTCGGACTGGATCTGCGCCCGGCTCCAGAAGGGCAGAACGCGCTGCTGGCCGTCCGCCCACGCCACACGGCCTCCGGTGATGCCGTCCGCCCCCGGCGCGCGCGGCACCAGATCGGCAGGCAGCCCCCAGACCGGCACCACATAGGGCCAGGCGCGTTGCAGCGATCCGTGCAGCACCGGCTCGTAGTACCCGGTGATCAGGCCCGCGTTGCCATTGCCGCTGGTCGCTGTGATTTGCCAGGGCGCGAACTGCGCCTCGAAGAACGCCCGCTGCGCCTGCACATCGTGCGCGGACACTGCCGCAGCGCGAGCGCAGACCGCCGCCAGCGCTGCGGGAAGCCGCACGCCACAATCGCGGCGGAAGGCCTGCCAGACGCCGGCAAAGTCGTCCTGGTTCCAGCCGGGTAAATCATTCCACTGCGCGGGCGACAGCCGCACGCCCGGCCCGGTGAGCGGGGTTGCCGTGCCCGGCGGCGTGGTCGGCCAGGGGGCCGGGCCAGTGGATGCGGGCAGAGACGGAATCGCGGGCGGCGCACCCGGTGGCGTTGCACAGGCCGCCAGCAGCAGCGCCAGCGTGGCAGCCAGCGCGAACCGCACGCAGCGAACACAGGGGGAGTGGATTGGCATTGCCTCGGGAGAATTTACTGGGTGCTGGCCAGGGCGTGGCGCGGGGGCAGAAAGAAGGTCCAGGGCCTGCGCAACAGTCGGCGCGCGATGCTGGAATAAATGGCGCGACGCTCTTTCACCTGAATGCCGCGCGCGCGCAGCGCCAGGCGGTAAGCCAGATAAAAGCTCACTCCGACGTTGAGCACGCCGTTGACCGCGATGCCCGCCAGCGCCCACCAGAACGCCGGATCATTGACCACTGCGGGGCCCAGGCTGGCGCAGGCCGCGCCGAACAGACCGGAGGACAGGGTGACGTGGCGCACCTGCAGGTCAATGCCGAAAATACGGAAAAACTCCGGCGTCAGTCCGAGCAACAGGCCCAGCGAGACATTGCCCGCCATCACCCCCACATTGCGTCGCCACCAGGCCGCCCAGCGCGCCGCGCGCTTGGCACCCAGACGCCGCCGAATCCGCGGATTCCAGGCAATGGCGCTGTCCAGGCGGTGCAGCACAAAGGCGTTTTCCGCCCAGCCCGCAATCACGCTGGACAGAAACAGCAGCACGCCGGTGAAGGCGGCGAACAGGGGCGTGGGGCCGAGTAGCGACAGCGCGTGCAGCTCGTGCTCCGCCTTGGGGACGGGCAGGAATTGCGGCCCGAACCAGGCCAGTCCGCCCAGGCCGAGGAGCAGCGCCACCGGCATGACGAGCAGCACATTGCCAAACACCCCGGCGGATTGCGAGCGGGTGAGGTTGGCCACTTCGTCCACGAAGCGTTCCACTCCGCCGGGCCGCGAGAGTTCGCCCAGTTTGTCGGCCATGGCGGGGGCGGTCATCGCCGGTTGCTTGGTGGCGATGGTCCAGTGCAGCAGTTGCACGATGACAAAACTTGCGGCGTAGTTCAAGCCGGCGAGCAGTCCGGTCCAGAACAACGCGGCCTTCAGCCCCAGAATGCCGATCTTGATCCAGGTGGTGAAGCCCATGATGAGCCCGCCGCCCATGGCCGCCCAGAGCATGGCGCGGTATTCGCCGCGGTCGCGGGTGATGTAGTGCTCACCGGATTCCGCGTGACGCTCGGCCATTTTTTCAGCGAGCAAGGCCGTGTTGTGCCGCCACAGTGCGCGCAGGCTGTGGCGTTGCGCGTTCAGGCGCGCGAAATCGGAGAACAGGTGCGCGGTGTCGCGCGCCGGGGTGTCGCCCACCAGGCAGTTCAGGAGGGCTTCGGCCCGGTCAATGCGTTGATGCAGTTCGTGCAGCGCGTACACCAGGCTGACCGAGGTGCCGTTTTCCTCCAGATGGGCGTTAACCGAATCGGCCTGATGGCGGCAGGCGTGCAGCCCGGCGCGAAACAGCGCGAGGGATTGCGGCAAGGTGTCTGCTCCGTTCGTTGGCGCCGTGTGCGCAAGCTGCGCCTGCACGGCTTCGCACTGGGCGGACAACTGCCTGAACGGGGCCTCGGCGTCCATCTCCAGTGCGCCGCCGGTCTGCATGCGCGCGCGCAGATCCGGCGAAAAGCCGGTGGCGCGAATCTGGCTGACGGTATAGGTCAACGCATCGAGCAGGGCGGTGCCCCAGAGGGTTGCAGCGGGTACGGAGTCGTCGTCTTGCGGCGCCGTGGTGAATAGCGCGCTCAGGCGCGTCAACAGGGCGGCATCGAGCGCCTCCAGCCAGACGGCGTCGCGCGCGTCCGGGAAAAACAGCGAGAACAACACGGCCAGATCGCGGGTCTCGGGCGATGCGGGCAGCCACTTGCGCCCCAGACGCTCGCTGAATTCGCTGAAAAAGGAGGAACGGGAACTGAAGCCGAAATCGGCCAGCAGCAGGGTGGGATCGGTGTGCCGCAGCAATCCGGTGAGGAGGGTGGCGACCTGGGCGCGGCGTTCGGGCTGCTGCTCCAGCATATCGAGCAGCACGCCCAGGCGGAGGATTTCCGCAGGGACGGCCGGATCGACGGGCGGTTGCGGCAGATCGGGCTCGCGCAGGCTCAGCCCCTCACGCAGCGCCTGGACGGGCGGGCCGTGACGCAGCCAGTCCAGCGCGTCCATCAACCAGAGGGATTGCTCAACCGGCGGCGCCCCGCTGTCCGCGCGGGCAAGCAGCGATTGCGCGCTGGCGGCGGCCTGTTGCGCCGCTTTGCGCGCACGGCGTCGCGCAAAAAACATCAGTGCAGGCTCCGCGGTTGCACCAGAGCGAATTCGGGGATGGTGGCTTCGAAGCGCCCGCCATCTTCTGCCACGCAAAAATAACTGCCCCGCATACTGCCCGTGGGCGTGCTCAGGTGCGACCAGCTGGTGTATTCAAAGGCCTCGCCCGGTTTGAGAAAAGGCTGCTGTCCCACCACGCCCAGGCCGCGCACTTCTTCCACCTTGCCTGTGCCATCGGTGATGATCCAGTGCCGCGAAATGAGTTGCGCAGCCATGCGTCCGGTGTTGATCACCGTCACGGTGTAACTGTAGGCATACACGCCTTGCTCCAGATCGGATTGCTCCGGGAGGTATTGCGGAATGACGGAGACGGAGAATTGATAGGTTGACATGGTGCGGATTCTAGGAGCCAGTCGGACTTGCCGATCGCGGGATGGAAAATGGCGACGAGGCGCCCTGCGCCAGCGGCGCATCGCCGGGAAAACCAAGGGAATTGCGCCCGGTCACGGAGTTTGCGGCGTTGCCCCAGAGAATTTGTCAGGCATTCCCCTAAAATGCGCAGCCATGAAAACCTACCGCATCGCTCCCAGCATTCTCTCGGCCGACTTTGCCCGCCTGGGCGAGGAAGTGCGCAATGTCATCGACGCCGGCGCCGATTTCATCCACTTCGACGTGATGGACAACCATTACGTGCCCAACCTCACCATCGGCCCGCTGGTGGCCGAGGCCATCAAGCCGCACTGCAAGCGTGCCGACGGCACGCCCGTCACCCTGGATGTGCACCTGATGGTCGAGCCGGTGGACGCGCTGGCCGCCCTGTTCGTCAAGGCCGGGGCCGACATCGTGAGCTTCCACCCCGAGGCGAGTAAGCACGTTGATCGCACCCTGCAAATGATTCGAGACGGCGGCGCCAAGGCCGGACTGGTGTTCAACCCCGCCACTTCGCTGAACGTGCTCGATTACGTCATGGACAAGGTGGATCTGGTGCTGCTGATGAGCGTGAACCCCGGCTTCGGCGGCCAGAGTTTCATTGAAAGCGCGCTGCCCAAGGCCCGGCAGGTGCGCGCCAAACTCGACGCCTACAAGGCGCAAACCGGCCGCGACATCCTGCTGGAGATCGACGGCGGCATCAAGCCCGACAACATTGCCGCGGCGGCGGCGGCGGGGGTCGATACCTTTGTTGCGGGCAGCGCCATTTTTGGCAAGCCCGACTACAAAGCCGTCATCGACGCCATGCGCGCCAACCTGGCAGCCGTCTGATGGAAGCCTGCGCCGTGCCTTCCGCCGTGCGACTCGTTGGCTTTGATGTGCGCGCCGCCATCATCGACCTCGACGGCACCATGATCGACACCCTGGGCGACTTTCACGCCGCCCTCAACCGCATGCTGGCCGAGCTGCAAATGCCGGGCATTGACCGCCCCCAGGTGGAGACGCGCATTGGCAAAGGCTCGGAATACCTGGTGCTGCAAACCCTGCGCCTGCATCTCGACGATGCGGCGGCTGACGCCCGCTACCCGCAAGCCATCGAGGTTTACCAGAAGCACTACGGCCAGATCAACGGGCAGTTCTCCAACGCATTCCCCGGCGTGCCCGAGGGGCTGGCGGCGCTGCGCGATGCCGGATTGACGCTGGCCTGCATCACCAACAAACCCACCCGCTACGCGCGCGAGCTGCTGCAAATCAAGGGCCTGCTCGACTTTTTTGTCGCTGTGAACGGTGGCGACGCCTTTCCGCGCAAAAAGCCCGACCCCATG
>JAFGXB010000267.1 GCA_016936875.1 Burkholderiaceae bacterium
CGCCCGCTGTTCTGCCGCGGCGTCGGCCCGTTCCGCTGGGTCGCGCTGTCGGGCGATCCCGAAGACATCTACAAGACCGATGCGAAGGTGAAGGAACTCATTCCCGACGACGCCCATCTGCACCGCTGGCTGGACATGGCGGAGGAGCGCATCGCCTTCCAGGGCCTGCCCGCGCGCATCTGCTGGCTGGGCCTGGGCGAGCGCCACAAGGCCGGGCTGGCGTTCAACGCCATGGTGCAATCCGGCGAACTGAAAGCGCCCATCGTCATCGGCCGCGACCACCTCGACAGCGGCTCCGTGGCCTCGCCCAACCGCGAAACCGAGGCCATGCGCGACGGCAGCGACGCCGTGTCCGACTGGCCGTTGCTCAACGCCCTGCTCAACACCGCGGGCGGCGCCACCTGGGTGAGCCTGCACCACGGCGGCGGCGTGGGCATGGGCTACTCGCAACATGCCGGCGTGGTCATCGTCTGCGACGGCACCGATGCCGCCGCCAAGCGCCTGGAGCGCGTGCTGTGGAACGACCCCGGCACCGGGGTGATGCGCCATGCCGACGCCGGCTACCCGGACGCCATCGCCTGCGCGGAAGAATGCGGCCTGCATCTGCCGATGGTGAGCCAGGCATGAAACTCACTCTCACACCCGGGCACATCGATCTGGCCCAACTGCAGACCCTCCACGCCGGTCATGCGCAGGTCGAACTGGCCGCCACCGCATGGGACGCAGTACGCACCAGTGCGGCCATCGTGCAGAAAGCCGCACAGGGCGACGCGCCGGTCTACGGCATCAATACCGGCTTCGGCAAGCTCGCCAGTACCCGTATCGACACCCACGATCTCGCACGCCTGCAGATCAACCTCATCCGCTCGCACTGCGTGGGCGTGGGCGAGCCCATGCGCCCGGAGGTGATGCGGCTGATGCTGACGCTCAAAATCGCCTCGCTCGCACGCGGCTATTCCGGCGTGCGCCCCGTTGTCATCGAAACGCTGATGGCCGTCTACAACGCCGGGCTCATTCCCGAAGTGCCCAGCCAGGGCTCGGTCGGCGCCTCGGGCGATCTGGCGCCGCTGGCCCACATGACATTGGCCCTGCTGGGAGAAGGCCGTTTCCTGGTCGATGGCAAGCCCGTCGCGGCGCTGCAGGCGCTGCGCGCCGCGGGCATCGCCCCCTTGGTGCTCGCCGCGAAGGAAGGGCTGGCGTTGATCAACGGCACGCAGGCGTCCACCGCACTCGCACTGCACGCCCTGCTGACGTTCCAGCCCGTTTATGAAGCCGCCATTCTCTCCGGCGCCCTCAGCCTGGAAGCGGCAAAAGGCAGCGACGCCCCCTGCGATGCGCGCATCCACGCTGTGCGCGGGCACCCCGGACAGATCGCCACGGCCGCCTGCTACCGCGCCCTGCTGCACGACAGCGCGATTCGCGCCTCGCACCTCAGCGGTGATGACCGCGTGCAAGACCCCTACTGCCTGCGCTGCCAGCCCCAGGTCATGGGCGCCTGCCTCGACCAACTGCGCCATTGCACCGAGGTGCTGCTGTGCGAGGCCAATGCCGTCACCGACAACCCGCTGGTGTTCCCGGACGATGGCGCGCTGATCTCCGGCGGCAACTTCCACGCCGAGCCGGTGGCACTGGCGGCAGACGCCATGGCCGTGGCCATTGCCGAAGTGGGCGCCATTGCCGAACGCCGCATTGCCATGCTGATCGACACCAGCGCGTCGCGGCTGCCCGCCTTCCTCTGCGTGGAACCGGGGCTGCACTCGGGCTTCATGATCGCCCACGTCACCGCGGCGGCACTGGCCAGTGAAAACAAGTCGCTGGCGCACCCGGCCAGCGTGGACTCTCTGCCCACTTCAGCCAACCAGGAAGATCATGTCTCCATGGCCACATTCGCCGCACGCCGCCTGCAGGCCATGATCGACAACGTCGCCCACATCATCGCCATCGAGTGGCTGGCCGCCGCGCAGGGCATCGACTTCCTGCGTCCACTGCAAAGTTCACAAGCACTAGAGGCAGCCATCGCACTGCTGCGCGCCAAGGTCTCCCGCATGACAGAAGACCGGGTCATCTCACACGACATCGAGGCGGCCTTCGGGCTGATTCTCGGTGGACAGTTGGCGCAGATTCTGCACGCACTGCCTGCCTGCAAAACATTCTGGCCCAGCCGCGCATTGGCATCCTGAAACGCGGCATCACGGAGGCGTCGACAGTCAGCAACGGCGCCTTCCGCATAACGACTGACACGGCACAACTCCACGAAAGAGAAGGTGTTCCATGGCGCAAGAAGCGGCGGTGATTGAACGCAGAACCATTGATTTCGTCCCGGAAAGTGAACGGTATGGCAAGGTGTTTTCCATGTTCACGCTGTTCTTTTCCGGCAATATGCAGATCACCGCCGTGGCCATCGGCGTCATCCCGATCGAGCTGGGGCTGAGTCTGTGGTGGAGTGTGTTCGCCCTGGTGCTGGGCAATGTGCTCGGCGGTTTTGTCATGGCGGCGCATGCGGTGCAGGGGCCGCGCATCGGCATTCCGCAGATGATTCAAAGCCGGGCGCAGTTTGGCGTGCTCGGGGCGAACATTCCGCTGACCTTCGTGGTGTTGATGTATCTGGGGTTTTTCTCGGGAAGCGCCATTCTGGGCGGCTCGGCTGTGGCGCTGCTGCTGGGTGTATCCAAGCCGGTTGGCATCCTCCTCGCCAATGTGCTGACCTATCTGTTGCTCGCCCTGGGGTATGACACCATCCACCGCTACGCCAAATGGGCGGCGTCTGTGTTTGCCGCAATTTTCATCGTGGCCACCATTCTGGCGTTCGACAAGCTGGCGGCGATGCCGACTGGGCCCGCCGTCGCCGCCTCCGTGCCCCTCCCGATGCTGCTGGTGGCCATCTCCATCTTCGCCACCTGGCAGATCACCTATGGGCCCTACGTCGCCGACTATTCACGCTACATGCCGCAAACCACCTCGGCGCGTGCCATTTTCTGGAACACCTACCTCGGCTCGGTGATCGGCTCCAGCTGGGCCATGCTCTTGGGCGTGGCGCTTGGCCTGCTGAATCAGAAGCTCGCCTCGGCCGACCCGACCGCTGCTTTTTCTGGCTTGTTCGCTGGCCCTGCGGCCTGGCTGTCCGGCCCTGTGCTGCTCATCGTGCTCGCCGGAGTTGTGGTGGTCAATGCGCTGAACCTCTATGGCGGCAGCCTGTCCACACTCACCATCCTCAGTTCCCGTGCAGGGTTGCGGCAATCCACGCTGCAGCATGGCAAGTGGTGGCGCATTGGCCTGGGCGCCACGGGTGCCGTGATCGGCAGCCTCATTGCCATTCTCGGGGCGGACAGCGTGATGGCTTACCTGAACAACCTGCTGTTGATCCTGATGTATGTCTTTGTCCCCTGGTCGGCCATCAATCTGACCGATTTTTTCCTGCTGCGGCATGGCGAGTACTCCATCCCCGACATCTACAACAGGCAGGGGCGCTACGGCGCCTGGGGCTGGCCTGCGCTGATCGCGTTCGCGGTGGCCATTCTGGTGGAAGTGCCGTTCATGAGCATGCCGTTCTTCACCGGCCCGATTGCCGGCAGGCTCGGCGGGGCGGACGTGACCTGGGTTGTCGGGCTGATTGTGGCCAGCGTGCTCTACGCCCTGCTGATGCGGGGAAGCTCCAGAGGCGCCGCATCGCGCTGAACGGCGGCGCAGCACGGCTGCCGTGGCAGTCTGCGGTAAAAACCCGGC
>JAFGXB010000268.1 GCA_016936875.1 Burkholderiaceae bacterium
AACATCGGCAAATACATCAGCCTGGCGTATCTGGAGGCGGAACAGAAGGCATGAGCGGGGTGTTCAGCAGCAGGATCTCGACGCTGGCGACTTCCTCTGCACCGACATGCAACTCTGCCGAAACGGCCGCAGCCGTCGCCGACATTTGCCGGGATCGTGCTTCGATGCGCACCCATTCGCCGCCCCGGACCGGCCGTCTGAAACTGCATTTGCGTACACCCGCCAGCACCCCCACATGCGTGCCGCGCATGCTGCGTGCAACCGGGTCGCCAACAAGCATCCCGGCTCCAGCCACCTGGGCGGCGGCCTCGATCAGCAGCGCGCCGGGCACCATGGGCATGCCGGGAAAATGCCCTTGAAGAATGGGCAGATCGTTCGCCCAGATGACATCGCCGATGTAATGGTTGAAATCCAGCACGGTAAGCCGCCGCACGCACAGAATCTCGCCCCGGTGCAGCAACTCCGCTTGCAACGCATCCGCATCCAGTTCGATCGGATAGGTCAAAGTGGAGCCCGTCATTCCTGCTCCGCAGTCGTTCGCCGACGTCGGCTCCAGCGGCGGGGCCGTGTCGCCCAAGCCATGGCCACGCCCAAAGCCGCGCCGCAGATCACGTCCACCAACACATGCTGCTTGGTTGCCATGGTGGAAAAAACAATCAAAACGCACCACAAGACATTGGCACTGCGCAGACGCTTGCCGAAACCGAGCAGTGGTGCCATCCAGTCCAGCCACAGCGCGGTGAATACTGCCGTGGCCACATGCAGCGACGGGCAGGCATTGCCCGAGGCATCCTTGCCCCGCAGGATGTCAAAGCCCGGATGGTGCGCCCAGTCCACCGGATAGTTTGGCACTTCAGTAGGCCAGAGATAGAAAACGGCCAGACCAACGAGACACAGCGCGCCAATGCGCAGGCCATAGGCCACAACCTCGCGCCGCGTTTCCATCATGGATGCGGGCAAGGAGACGTAGACCCAGAGCGACAGGTAGAACGGCAAGGCCCAGGGCTGCAGGCCGATCCAGCGATCGACCGAGGTCATCGGCATGATGATCGGCGGGACGCGGGGATGCTGCAGCAAATAGAAATAGGCGACGAAGAATGACCAGGTGAACGCCGTTGTGCCGATGGCCTTGAACCAGCCATGCCGGAAAAACAGCCGCAGGGTGCGCAGAGCCAGGCTGAGCGCGTCGGGTGCGGCGTCACCCGCGTTCGAGAGGGCCATGGCAAGCTCCGGCTCAGCTGCGCACCCGCCGTGCAATCAGGCTGGCATTGCTGCCGCCAAAGGCAAACGAGTTGGACATCACGGCCTCTACCGGACCAATTTCACGGGCCTGCAGTGGCACATAGTCGAGCGTGCAGCGCGGGTCTGGGTGCTCCAGGTGCGCCGTGGGCGGCGCACAGCCACTGTTCATCGCCAGGATGGACAGCGCCAGCTCCACGGCGCCGCCGGCACCGATCATGTGCCCATGCACGGCCTTGGTCGAACTCACCGCCAGGTTGGCGGCGCAGGTGCCGAAAACATCGAGAATGGCCTGCGATTCGACCACGTCTCCGGCGTCGGTCGCCGTGCCATGCGCATTGAGATAGCCGATCTGGGCAGGTTCCAGCCGCGCCTCCGACAGGGCCTGACGCATGGCCACGGCCTGCCCCTGCGCCGAGGGCGCGGTGAGATGGTGCGCATCGCTGCTTGCGCCATAACCCGCAAGCTCGGCATGCACCGGTGCGCCGCGACTGTGGGCGCGCGCCGCGCTTTCCAGCACCAAGGCGGCAGCGCCCTCGCCGAGCACGAAGCCGCTGCGTTCGCGGTCAAATGGCCGACAGCTCGCGCAAGGGTCTGTTGCATGCGGACGTGCCATCACCCGCAGCGCGTTCCACGCGACAAACGAGCCAGGGGTCAACATCGACTCGGCGCCGATCACCAGCGCGGCGTCGAGATAGCCGTGGCGGATGGCGCGCAGCGCCTCGCCAGCCGCCACGGCGGAAGACGCGCAGGCGACCGAATAGGTATGCCCCATCCCGCGTAGGCCATAGTGCATGGACGCCGCGGCATGTGCCGCATTGGCCATCATGCGTGGCACGCTGAGGGGGTGAACGACCGCGGCGCGGCGGCGCGATTGTGTGTCGCCGTAGAGCGCGGTGTAGTAGCGGGCGAACATGGCGTCGAGGGTGTGTGCACCGCCGAAGCCAATGCCGACGAACACGCCAAAGCGCTCGGCATCGTCTGGTTGTGCGGCAATTCCAGCGTCTGCCATGGCCTGCTGCGCGGCGACCATGGCAAGTTGCGTGGCGCGATCAAGCCCTGCGCCTTGCCCGCCGAGAAAGTCCTGCGGATCTGCGGCGGCGGGCGCCATCAGCAGATCGGGCAGGCCAGCGCCCAGCGCCTCGGGCACCCGGCGAATGGCGCTGCGGGCCGCGCAGGCCGCCTGGAAACTCGACGGGCAATCCGCCCCCAGTGGCGAGAGCATGCCCATGCCAGTCACCAGCACCGGACTCATTGGGGGCGGACTGCGGAACCCTGCACGTCGATGTGCGGCAATTCGCCGTTGTGATGCGCACGCACTTCCGCCTCGATGGCGGCGACCATGTCGGCAAAGCGCATGGACTGGTAATGCATGGGGTCGGAAAGTTGAAAGCCGAACCGGTCTTCGATCTCGAACAGCATTTCCACCATGGCCAGGGAATCGAGGCCAAGATCGGCCACCATCAGGTCGGGTTGGTCAAACTTTGCCGGATCGACTTTCGCGTTGGTGACAAGATAATTTTTGATGAGTTGCTCAAGCATTCCGGAATGTCCCGCCATGTTCTCTCTGTTTTTTCTGCCGAAAGATGCTAACAGCGCCACACCTGGCACGGCTTCGCATAGCGGGCAAGAAAATCACGGGCACAGGCGCTACTTCACCTGCTCCACGGCAAGCGGCGTCTTCGCCCCGTGCTTGAACTCGGACAGGGTGATGGAAGGATCGGCCAGTTCACCGGTTGCGGTGAACTGGATGTCGCTGTCGGTCACGCCGTCATAGTCGATATGGCGGATGTCTTTGAGGTAAACCTTGGGATTGCTGGAACCCGCCTTCATCATGGCGTGCGCCAGCACCATCGCCGCGTCGTAGGCGTTGGGGGAATAGAGCTGGAAGGCCGCGGCGCCAAACTCCGCGTCGTAGCGCGCCTTCCACTCCTTGCCCTTGGGCAGTTCGGACAGCGGCGCGCCGCCCTGCGCGCAGATGGTGCCGTTGACCGCATCGCCCGCCAACTTGGCCATGATGGGCGCGCAGATGCCGTCACCGCCCATCAGCCGCGCGGTCATGCCGATCTGGCGCATCTGCCGCAGCAGCGGCCCCGCCTGGCTGTACATACCGCCATAAAACACCACCTGCGGCGCGTCCGCCTTGATCCGGGTGAGGATGGCGGAAAAATCACTCGCCTTGTCGTCGGTGAATTCGCGGTCCACCACCTGCATGCCAAGCCGTTTGGACGTGGCGGTGAACACGTCCGCCAGCCCCTGGCCGTAGGCGGTGCGGTCGTCGATCACCGCAACCCGCTGCACCTTCAAGGTGTTGTGCGCGTACTCGGCCAGCCCCGCACCCAGCGCGTTGTCGTTGGCGATCAGGCGGAAAAACGTCTTGTAGCCCTGCTCGGCAATTTTTGGCGAGGTGGACGACGGCGTGATCTGCGGAATACCCGCCTGGCTGTAAATGCGCGCTGCCGGGAAGGTACAGCCCGACGTCTGGTGTCCAACCACGCCGCTGACACCCTCGTCCACCAGTTTCTGCGCGACCAACGTGGCCTGCGTGGGAAGCCCCTGGTCGTCCTCCGCATCCATCGCCCAGCGCACGGGCTTGCCGCCAATGCGCGCGTGTTCGGCGTTGAGCTTGTTCAGCGCCATCTGCACGCCGTTGACCGCGTCCTGTCCACTGGCCGCCAGTGGGCCGGACAGCGGCACGGCCACACCAATCACCACGCGCTGCTCCGCCGCATGGGCCACAGCGCCAAGCGCCGCGAACAAGGCCGCAGACAGCACACTGAATGAGACAAAAGCACGCATAACGGACTCCTTCTTGACAGGGGGACGGACAGCGGCAGCACATTCCTTCACTGCATTCACCGCGCGAATGTCCTTCATCTTCAGGCAAGAAACAGGGGGGGCGTGTAAGCGGTTGCAACAACGCCCGCAGGCGCGCGCCTGCCTGCGCCGGTCTATCAGGCCATCAGCCCATCAACCGCCCGCCGCGCACCCGCATGCCGCGCAACTGCGCGGCGCTGAGCGTGCGGCCATTACCCGCCCCGGCCGTCGATTGCGGCGCCGCCTGTTGCAACACCGCAAGCCCGCGCTGCGCATGCGCGTGGCAGATCGCCAGCCCCAGCGCATCGGCGGCGTCCGCCCCCGGCTGGCCTGGCAGCGCCAGCAGCCGCGCCACCATCTCCTGCATTTGCGACTTGCTCGCGCGGCCGTAGCCGACGATGGATTTTTTGAGTTGCAGCGCGGTGTACTCCACCACCGGCAGGCCTTGCGACACCAGCGCGGAAATGACCGCGCCGCGCGCCTGGCCGAGCAGCAGGGTGGACTGCGGATTGACGTTGACGAACACGATCTCCACCACCGCCACATCGGCCTGCGCCTCCCGCGCAACCTGGCTCACGCTCTCGAACAGGGTTTTCAGCCGCGCCGGCAGCGTGCCCTTGGGAATGCGGATGGCACCGCTGGCCTGATAGCCCAGCCGCTGCCCCTGCGCATCAATCACGCCGTAGCCCGTCGTGTTGAGACCGGGGTCAATGCCGAGGATGCGCATGGCAGGCCGGTGAGATCAGTGCCGGAAATGCCGCATGCCGGTCAGCACCATGGCCATGCCGTGTTCGTTGGCGGCTTTGACGACTTCGGCGTCGCGCATGGAGCCGCCGGGCTGGATGACGGCGGTGATACCAGCCTGCGCGGCGTTGTCGATGCCGTCGCGGAAGGGGAAGAAGGCGTCGGAGGCCATCACCGAACCCGGCACCTGCAGCCCGGCCTGCTCGGCCTTGATGGCGGCGATGCGCGCGGAGTTCACCCGGCTCATCTGCCCCGCGCCCACGCCGATGGTGCTCTGGTCTTTGGCGTAGACGATGGCGTTGGATTTGACGTACTTGGCCACGCGCCAGGCGAACAGCAGGTCGCGCAGTTCGGCCTCGGTGGGCGTGCGCTGGGTGACGATCTGCAGATCGCCATGCAGCGCGAGATCGGCGTCCTGCACCAGCAGGCCGCCGTTCACGCGCTTGGTGTCCAGGCGCGTGCCGGGCTGTGCGTCCCAGGCGCCGCAGGCCAGCAGGCGCACGTTCTTTTTCGCCGCGCAGATGGCGATGGCCGCGGGCGACACCGTGGGGGCGATGATGACTTCAACGAACTGCCGCTCGACAATGGCGCTGGCGGTATCGCCGTCGAGTTCGCCGTTGAAGGCGATGATGCCGCCGAAGGCCGACTCGGTATCGGTCTTGTAGGCGCGGTCGTAGGCGTCGAGCAGATTGGCGCCATAGGCCACGCCGCAGGGGTTGGCGTGCTTGACGATGACGCAGGCCGGCGCGTCGCGGAACTGCTTCACGCAGTCGAGCGCGGCGTCGGCGTCGGCGATGTTGTTGTAGCTCAGCTCCTTGCCCTGCAGCTGGCGGGCGGTGGCCATGCTGGCTTCGCGCGCGCCGGGCTCAGCGTAGAAGGCCGCGCTCTGGTGCGGGTTCTCGCCATAGCGCAGGTCTTGCTGCTTGGTGAAGGTGAGGTTGATCTGCCCTGGAAAACTGGAGCGGGAGCCGTCGTCCTGCAGCGCGGACAGGTAGTTGGAGATGGCCGCGTCGTACTGGGCGATGCGGTTGAACGCGGCGACCGACAGGCGAAAGCGCGTGGCGTCGCTGACCTGGCCGTCGGCGCGCAGCTCGTCCACCACCACGGCGTAGTCCGCCGGGGCCGTGACCACGGCGACATGATGGTAGTTTTTCGCACCGGAGCGCACCATGGCCGGGCCGCCGATGTCGATGTTTTCGATGGCGTCTTCCAGGCTGTGCGGCTTGGCCACCGTGGCCTCGAAGGGGTAGAGGTTGACGCAGAGAATGTCGATGGGCGGCAGGTCGTGCGCGTCGGTCTGCGCCACATGCTCGGGAACATCGCGCCGCGCCAGCAGACCCGCGTGCACCTTGGGATGCAAGGTCTTCACGCGGCCGTCGAGCATTTCGGGAAAGCCGGTGTAGTCGGCCACCTCAAGCACCGGCAGACCTGCGCCCTGCAGCAGCTTGGCGGTGCCACCGGTGGACAGCAGACGCACGCCCAGCGTGTGCAGATCGCGGGCGAAGTCGAGCACGCCGGTTTTGTCGGAAACGGAAATGAGAGCTTGCATCAGAGTCTCGATCAACAGGAGGAGGGATGGGAGCGGCGCTTACTCGCCCGGCTTGAGCAGCTTGTGTTCAACGAGTTTTTTGCGCAGGGTGTTGCGGTTGATGTCCAGCCAGCGCGCAGCCAGCGACTGATTGCCTTCGGCGTGGCGCATCACGGTGACGAGCAGCGGCTTTTCCACCGCCTGCATCACCATGGCGTGAATGCCATGCGGCTCGGAGCCGCCAAGGTCGCGGAAGTAGCCTTCCAGGCTCTCGACCACGCAGTGCTCAAGGGTTTTGCGTTGCGGGTTCATCGGCGGCGGCAAGTGGAATGGTCAAAGGGAATCACAGCGCAGGCTCAATGAGGAAGCGGCGCAGCGCGGCGAGCTGATCGGTGGCGGTTTGCAGGGTGTTGAAGTGCTGGCGGAAAGTCTGGCCGCCGCGCAGGTCGGCCACATACCAGCCCACATGTTTGCGCGCGGTGCGCACACCCGCCGACTCGCCATACAGCGCGTAGTGGTCATCGAGATGCGCGAACAGCCAGTCGCGCCACTGCGCGGGGGCGGGGTCGGCCAGCAGCACGCCATCGGCCAGATAGCGCGCCACCTGGCCGAACAGCCACGGGCGGCCCATGGCCGCGCGGCCGATCATCACCGCGTCGGCACCGGTCTGAAGCAGCACGGCGGCGGCTTTTTGCGGCGAGTCGATGTCGCCGTTGGCCACCACTGGAATGGACACGCTGCGCTTGACGGCAGCAATGGTGGCGTACTCCGCCTCGCCGCCGTAGCCCTGTTCGCGGGTGCGGCCATGCACCACCAGCATGGCGGCGCCGGCCGCTTCGGCCCGGGCTGCAATGCGCGGGGCGTTGCGCTCCTGCGCACACCAACCCGCGCGCATCTTGAGCGTCACCGGAGCGTTGAAGGGCTTTGCTGCCTGCACCGCGGCGTCGACCAGCCGGGCAGCCAGGTCTTCGTCCTGCATCAGGGCGGAGCCCGCCCAGCGGTTGCAGACTTTCTTTGCCGGGCAACCCATATTGATGTCGATGATGTCCGCGCCGCGTTCCAGGTTGTAGCGCGTGGCCTCGGCCATTTCCGCGGGATTGGTGCCGACGATCTGCACCGCAATCGGCGCGGCCTCGCCGTCATGGTTGGCGCGGCGCGAGGTCTTGAGCGAGTCGCGCAGTTCGGCGCGCGAGGTCACCATTTCGCTCACGCAATACCCGGCGCCGAGCTGCCGGGCCAGCCGCCGGTAGGGACGGTCGGTCACACCGGCCATCGGCGCGGCGAACACGCGGTTGGGCAACTCGAAGCGCCCCAGCCGCAGCGGCGCGTGCGGGCGCTCCTCGCCTGCGAAGGCGGAAGCGGTGGGTGAACGCAGGGCGGTCATGGGCAGGCGAGCGGGCAGGAGAGGACAGGCCGTCTGGCGCGGCTGCCACTTTTTTGTGCAGGGGTGTGATTCTATGCGGAGGCGGGCGG
>JAFGXB010000269.1 GCA_016936875.1 Burkholderiaceae bacterium
CGAGCAGCATCGCACGCGCCGCCTCGCCGAGGCTGTGCTGGCTGCCCAGGTCGACGAGCATCCGATCCATCATGCCGCCGAGATCGCGGCGCTGGCGCAGCGGTGGCAGGTGCAGTTCCGCGGCGTTGAGGCGGTAGAGCAGATCCTGGCGGAACTGGCCGGACTGCACCAGTTCGGCCAATGGCCGATGCGAAGCCGACACCACACGGATATCGACCGTGCGCGGCTCGCGCGCACCCAGCGGCAGGACTTGAGACTCCGACAGCACGCGCAGCAGCTTGGCCTGCAGCGCCAGCGGCATGTCGCCGATCTCGTCGAGGAACAGGGTGCCGCGATGGGCGGCTTCGATCAGGCCCTGGCGGCCCTTGCTGGCGCCGCCCGTCCATGAGCCGGGCAGGTAGCCGAACAGCTCGCTCTCCAGCAGCGACTCGGGAATGGCGGCGCAGTTGATGGCGACGAACGCGCCGCTGCGGCCGCTGGCGCCATGAATTGCACGGGCGAGGAATTCCTTGCCGGCGCCGGTTTCGCCCTGCACCAGAATCGGCAGGTTCTGCGGCGCCAGCCTTGCGGCCTTGTGCAGCAGCGCGTCCATTGCCGGATCGCCGGCGCTGAGCGCCTGCAAGGCGGAAGACAGCGGCGCAGGCGTCACCGGGCGCGAGGCCGGGCTCAGCACACGCATCGGCTCGATCGCATGGGCGAACAGGAACCTGCCGTCGCAGGCGCGGACGATGCGTTGCTGCGCCGGACGGTCGGCGCGCAGATTGGGCAGGTGGCGCGCGTCGAACTGGAAGAAGCGTTCCAGCGGCTGGCCGATCAGCGCATGGCGCTGCCGCCAGTCCAGCCGTGCCGCCGCAGCCAGCAGGCGTGCGCCCGCGTGGGTCATGGCGTTGATGCGGCCATGCGCATCGAGGGCGATGGCGGCGTCCGGGTCCACGTCGAGGAAGTCCGGCGACTGGGAAAAGCGCAACACCCAGTCCCTGCGCGACTGCGCCATCAGGTTCGCCAGTTCCACGCGCCGGGCCGCCGCGACCACCAGATTCAGCGCCAGCCCCTGGCTGGCGCGTTCCTCGGGGGACCTGAGCTGGGAAAGATCGAGCACCGCCGCCAGTTCGCCGCGCAGGTCGTAGATCGGCGCCGCAGTGCAGGACAGCCGCGTGTGGGTGAAATCGAAATGGTCGCTCTGATGCACGATCAGGGCGTCGCCGGTGGCCAGGCAGGCGCCCACGGCAGAAGTGCCGGCACGGTCCTCGCGCCATTGGGCGCCCAGGTACAGGCCGGCGCGGCGCAGGTCGCCGGTGTCGGCCTCCCGGCCGAGAAAATCCACCGCCACGCCATGGCGGTCGGCCAGCAGCAGCACGTAGTCCAGGCCCTTCAACTGCTGGTAGAGCCGCTCCAGCCCGCTGCGGGCGATGCGGATCAGCGGCTCGGATTCTTCCTGGTGCTGGCGCAGTTGCCCTTCGGGAACGATGACGGCTTCGCAGGTCCGGGCCGGATCGAGCCGGTGGTGGTCCAGGCAGCGGCGCCAGCTGCCGAGCACGGCCTCGTCCCTGCTGCCCCCATGCATGGGTTGCCCCAGCCCGAAGGCTTCGATCTCCTTGATGTGCGAGACGTAGGACTGGGGCGGCATCGCAGACCCTGGCGCTGAGTATTTGCACTCGGACGATGGGCCTCCGCAAGCAAGACCCTCGTCCATCCACTGCAGTTTAGCGGCAGTCAGCGCAGCACGATACCGCCATCGATCATGATGGATTGCCCGGTCATGTAGTCCGAATCGGGCGAGGCCAGGTAGTGAACGAAATCGGCCACGTCCTTGGCCGTTTGCGGGCGGCCCAGCAGAATGCCCGACGAAAACCGCTCGAAGGCTTCGCCCGGTTTCGTGCCGAGGTATTTGCCCATTTCCTCGTCGATGCGGTCCCACATCTTCGTGGCGGCGACGCCGGGGCAATAGGCATTGACGGTGATCTTGTGCCGCGCCAATTCCTTGGCGGCACTCTGCGTCAGCGAACGCACGGCATGCTTGGTTGCGCAATACACACTCAGGAATTCGTACGATTCATGCCCGGCAATGCTGCAGGCATTGATGATCTTGCCGCCCGTGCCCTGCTTCTTCATCTGTTCGGCCGCGGCCTGCGTGCCATAGACCACGCTGTAGACGTTCACCGAAAAGACTTTTTCCAGGTCCGGCTCGCGCACGCCATCCAGCGGCATCACGTCTTCGATGCCCGCATTGTTGATGAAGACGTCGACCTGGCCGAAAGTGGCCACGGCATGAGCCACCAGCGCGAACTGGTCGTCACGCCTGGCGACGTTGCCGACGAAGGAAGTGACTTCGTGGCCGTTGCGCTTGAACTCCTGCTCGGTCGCGGCGAGTTGCCCGGCATTGATGTCCGACAACACGATACGAAAACCATCCGCAGCCAGGCGTTCGGCAATCCCCTTGCCCAGGCCATCCGCGGAACCGGTGATGACTGCGACTTTCTTGCTCATGATGCCTCCTGATGATCGAACGATCGAAAAAACCGGCAACGCCGAAAGGGAAAAACCAGCCAGCCGGCACAGCAGCTCATTCAGGCCCGTCTGCTTTCGATTGGCTGGCAATGGGTATTCAGCATGTCCGCGCCCGGGGCCTGGCTTGCCTGGATGGCGAAGCGTGTTGCGCGGCGGAAAGTGCCAGGGATTCTGGAATCAAAGCGCCTGCACGTGAATGAGGGTTTACCCACAAATGACATTGCACTGCAGCAAAGAGAATGCGACACCTGTCGCATGCATTGCCACACCTGAAGCGCCGAAATGGGCCACTGCATTGCGGACGCCCCATCCGCCATTCATCAAGCCATTGATTTCATGGCGCCCGAGCGACCGGAACAGGCATGGCACGGCGTTTGCAATGCCTGTTCCTGTCCGCATTCCCAAGTGGACACACCAACAACAATCCAGGAGAC
>JAFGXB010000033.1 GCA_016936875.1 Burkholderiaceae bacterium
AGACGATTTCGGTATCGCCGTGATAGCGCGCGGCGAAGTCGAGCAGCCCGGAAATCAGTAGCGGATGGTGTTGCATCAAGCCCAGCATGGCAGTCTCCTGACAATGTTCTTGTTGACCAATTGTTACACCAGATCTGGCCGCAGCAAGGCGCGTGGGCATTGGCGCTTCATCAGATTTTGCGATCATGGCGTCGTTCCACACCACACTCCAGACGCCATGACCGTTCCCGTTTCCGTGTTCGCACCCGATCTGTCCGGGCTCATCTGCGGTTATCTGTTCGATGCGCAGGGCAGGGGGCAGCCGCTGGATTTGCGCGATGCCGGACGCTGGTTTGGCGACGAAGCGCCAGAACAGGACGCTTTCGTCTGGCTGCATTTCAACGCCGCCAATGTGTCGGCGGAAAAATGGCTGGAAGCGAATCTGGAGCATGCCGAGCATTGCTTCGAGACCCTGCGCGAAGGCGTGCGCTCCACCCGGCTGGAAGTGGTGGATCAAGCACTGGTGGCCGTGGTCAACGACGTGGTGTACGACTTTGCGCAGCGCGAGTCGCTGCAGGTTGCCACGCTGTGGATGAGCGTGGAGCGCAGCAGGGTCATCAGCGTGCGCATGCAGCCGCTGCGCGCCATTGACCGGCTGCGCATCGCGGTGAAGGCGGGCGAGACGTTTACCTCGCCGCTCTCGCTCGTCGATCATCTGCTGCGCGATCAGGCGGACGAACTCATCGCCATTCTGCGCAGCGCCGCGAGCAAGGTCGACGCCATTGAAGATCATCTTCACGCGGGGCGGATGGGACGCAGGCGCGTGCAGCTCGGCGCGCTGCGCCGCAACCTGCTGCGTTTGCAACGCCTGCTCGCGCCCGAGCCCGCCGCCATGTTCCGCCTGCTCAGCCGACCTCCGCGCAGCCTGGGACCGCAGGATTGGGACGAATTGCGCCATTCCACCGAAGAGTTCTCCCTGGTGCTGCGCGATCTGGTGGCGCAGCAGGAGCGCATCAAAATGCTGCAGGAGGAAATCGCCGCCAGCATTGAAGAGCGCACCGGCCGCACCCTGTTCATACTCACCGCGGTCACGGTGGTGGCCTTGCCGATGAACATCATCGCCGGGCTGTTTGGCATGAACGTCGGCGGCATTCCCTTCGCGGATGACAAGGCAGGGTTCTGGACCATGGTGGCCGTGGTGCTCATGGCCTCAAGCGCTCTGGCCTGGCTGCTGTTTCGCAAGCGCGACGACTGATCGTGGCCGGTTCGGGGCGTATTCGGGTCGTATTCGGAACGTCTCAAGGACGGGCTTCCACCAGCCACATCGAGCCATTGGCCTTGACGCTTTTTTTCGACGACCACTGTGGGTCGAGCACCGTGTGGGCTGCGGCAACCCCGGTCCAGGCGTAGGCGCCCGAGCACTGGTTGTAGCCGTTGTTGTTTTGTCCGCCCAATGTCCAGCCGGGCGGGGCGAAATACGGGTTGAGTGGGTCGCGCGCCGAACCGCTGTAATCCGCCGGTCCCCAGAACGACACCACGATGCTGTTGGCCGCAGTGGTCGTCAGTGGCGTGCGCAGGCCATAGGGGGCGGTGTTGCTGAACGCCCACGCGCCGATGCCGCGCGCGCCCTCCAGCACCACGACATAAAGGCTGGCTTCGTCCGCCGCGTGGCCCTGCGCCTTGATGAGGCTCCAGACCTGCCCCGCGCCGCCTTTGGCGTTTTCGCTCACATACAGCACGGTGCCCGCATGCTGGTCTGAATAGGTGCCAGCCGGGCCAATGCGGTGATAAATGTTGCCGCTGTTGTCGCGGATGGTCTGCAGCGTGGCGGGACTTTGGGTCAGCGCCTGCACCAGTACCAGAGCGCCCTGCGCCGGTGTGGCGACCGGCGGGGTTGTCAGCACGGGTAGGTCGGTGCCGGCCGCGTTGGCGGCAAAAGCCTGTGCGGCCACCGCGACGGGGCGGGGCTTGGTCGCCGTTGCTGCGGTTTGGGTTGCCGGTGTGTACGCGGTCGCCCCGGCGACATAGCCCGGAACTCCGGTCGTGCCGGCGATGGACGTGGAGGCGGACCGATTGCCGCAAGCGGCGAGAACGAGCGCGGTCAGGGCGATGGCGCAAAGGCGCAAGGGTTTGAGCCGGTATCGCATGACACATCCTCCCGCCGCGCTTGTCGCGGCCTGACGCGGCGCCGATGCGCCCGGCTTACTCGCCCAGCGCCGCCATGCCGCCCACCACGGCATGCATGCCGGCATCGACGTGCAGAATTTCCGCGGTGATGCCGGCCGCCAAATCAGAGAGCAGAAAGGCCGAGGCGTTGCCGACCTGCTCGGTGTCCACATTGCGGCGCAGCGGGGCGTTGGCCTCATTGAACTTGAGCATCTTGCCAAAGTCGGCAATGCCCGAGGCGGCCAGGGTTTTGATGGGCCCCGCGCTCACACCGTTCACCCGCATGCCGCGCGGGCCGAGAGACTCTGCCATGAAGCGCACCGTGGCTTCGAGCGCGGCCTTGGCCACGCCCATGGTGTTGTAGTTGGGCACTACACGCTCGGCACCCAGATAGGTCATGGTGATCAGCGAGGGCATCTGTCCGGCTTCCACCGACTTGCTCAGCAGCGGCAACGCGGCCTTGGCCAGCGCCGGGAAGGAGTAAGCCGAGATGTCGTGGGCGATGCGGAAACCCTCGCGGGACAGGCCGTCCATGAAGTCGCCTGCAATCGCCTCGCGCGGGGCGAAACCGATGGAGTGCACCAGGCCGTCAAGCTGCGGCCACACGGCGCCGAGATCGCGGAACGTGGCATCGATCTGTTCGTCGCTGCCCACGTCGCAATCAAACACCAGCGTGCTGCCAAACTCTGCGGCGAAGTCGGTGATGCGCTGCTTGAAGCGCTCGCCCACATAAGTGAAGGCAAGCTGCGCGCCCTCGCGGTGGCAGGCCTGGGCAATGCCGTAGGCGATGGAGCGGTTGGACAGCAGGCCGGTGATGAGAATGCGTTTGCCTTGAAGGAATGCCATTGGGATGCTTTCGGTTGGAATGCAGTCTTGCAGGGGTTTGCCACGCAGGCGCGGCAAGTCATGCAGAATTCTCGAATGGCCCACGCCCTATCCCATCCGCTGTCGCCCGCCCGCCGCCGTCTGCTGCAAAGCCTGCCGCTGGGGCTGTTTGCGTTTGGAGATGCGTGGGCCAATGCGCCGCAACAACCCGCCTACGCGCTGTATGACCAGCCGAAGTATCCGCCGGACTTCACCCATTTCGACTATGTCAACCCGCAAGCGCCTGTGGGTGGCGCGCTGGTGCTCACGCCGCCGACCGTGGGCGGCAGCTTCGACAAGCTCAACCCCTTCACCCTCAAGGGCAACGCAGCGCCGGGGCTGAACACTCTCGTGTTCGAAAGCCTGATGACCCCGAGCTGGGACGAGCCCAACACCATGTACGGCCTACTGGCTGACGACATCGCGGTGGCGGCGGACGGCCTCTCGGTGCAGTTCCGTCTCAACCCGCAGGCGCGGTTTTCCAATGGCGACGTCGTCAGCCCGCAGGACGTGGCCTATAGCTACAACACCCTGGTCAGCAGCGCGGCGGCGCCGCAGTTCGCCAGCATCTACGCCGATGTGGCCGGCGCGTCCGTGCTGGATGCGCGGCAGGTGCGCTTCGCTTTCAAGCGGCGCAATCACGAGCTGCCCATCCTGCTGGCGGGCCTGCCGGTGTTCTCGCCCAAATGGGCCGCGGGGCGCAAGTTCAACGAGGTGATCGACACGCCGATTGCCAGCGGCCCCTACCGTATCGTCCACACGTCACAGCAGCGCGACATCACCTACGCCCGCCGCGCCGATTACTGGGGCTGGCAGTTGCCGACGCGGCGCGGGCAGTTCAATTTCAGTGAAATCACCTACAAGCTCTACCTCGACGGCACCGCGCGGTTGGAGGCCTTCAAGGCGGGTGAATACGACTTGCTGCAGGAATTCATTGCCCGCAACTGGGCGCGGCAATATCGCGGCCCGGGTTTCGACAGCGGGGCGCTAAAAAAACTGGAACTGCCCAATCACAACCCGGCGGGGTTTCAGGGCTTCGTGGTCAACCTGCGCCGCCCGCAATTTCAGGACGTGCGCGTGCGGCAGGCCCTGG
>JAFGXB010000270.1 GCA_016936875.1 Burkholderiaceae bacterium
GTGGAACACTTCCGCGCCATAGCGCAGCGCCTCATGGAAGTTGGGCGCCCCCACCGGCATGATCATGAATTCCTGCATGTCCAGGCTGTTGTTGGCGTGCGCGCCGCCGTTGATCACGTTCATCATCGGCACCGGCAGCTCGCGCGCCGAGAAGCCACCCAGATACTGATAAATGGGCATGCCGGCTTCTTCCGCCGCGGCCTTGGCCACGGCCATGCTGACGGCCAGAATGGCATTGGCGCCCAGCCGCGACTTGTTGTGCGTGCCGTCAAGGTCGATCAGGGTCTGGTCGAGAAAGGTCTGCTCGGTGGCATCCAGGCCCATCACCGCTTCGGTGATTTCGGTGTTGATGTGCTCAACGGCGCGCAACACGCCCTTGCCGCCAAAGCGCGACTTGTCGCCGTCGCGCAACTCCATGGCTTCGCGGCTGCCGGTGGACGCGCCGGACGGTACGGCGGCGCGGCCGATGAAGCCGGTCTCCAGCACCACATCGCATTCAACAGTGGGATTGCCGCGGCTGTCGAGAATTTCGCGGGCGGTGAGGTCAACGATGGCACTCATGGGGGCTCCTGTTCGGGACTGTGTGAGAAGGGGAATGGAAAAGAGGAATGGGGGCGGTCGAAATTAAACGCCCTGGACGGCGATCATGCGCATGGTGGCCGCACCTGCCCTGGCCTGTCGCGCCAGCTGATATTGCGCACTCGCATAAAACGCGCGCGCCGCGTCCAGATCGGGGAATTTGAGCAGCACGATGCGTGTGGGCGACCAGTCGCCTTCGAGCACCTGGACTTCGCCGCCACGGATGCAGATTTCTGCGCCGTGCGCGCTGATGGCTTTGGAGGACAGGCCCTTGTACTGTTCGTACTGCTGCGGATCGGTCACGTCGACGTGGGCGATGATGTAGGCGCTCATGGCTGGATCAGTTGAAGCGGGTTTCGAGAAAACCGCGGCGCTTCACGGCTGCGTCGATGTCTTTGAGGCTTTCGAGCAGCGCGCGCATGTGGTGCAGCGGTACCGCGTTGGGGCCATCGCTCAGTGCGTGGGCCGGATCGGGGTGGGTTTCCATGAACACGCCAGAGACGCCCGCCGCGATGGCCGCGCGGGCGAGCACGGGAACGAACTCGCGCTGGCCGCCGGAACTCGTGCCCTGGCCACCAGGCAGTTGCACGGAATGGGTGGCGTCGAACACCACCGGGCTCTGCGTTTCGCGCATGATGGACAGCGCGCGCATATCGGAGACCAGGTTGTTGTAGCCAAAGCTCACGCCGCGTTCGCAGGCCATGAACAAGGTGTCTGGATGTCCGGCATCCGCAGCGGCGGTGCGCGCTTTGGTGATGACGTTTTTCATGTCGCCCGGGGCGAGAAACTGGCCTTTTTTGATGTTCACCGGCTTGCCCAGGCTGCTGACGGCACGGATGAAGTCGGTCTGGCGGCAGAGGAAGGCGGGTGTTTGCATGACGTCAACCACTTCGGCCACGCGCGGCGCCTCTTCGGCCGTGTGCACATCGGTGAGGATGGGCACACCGAGTTCACGGCGCACTTTGGCCAGGATGTCCAGGCCTTGTTCCATGCCGGGGCCGCGAAACGACGCGCCGCTGGAGCGGTTGGCCTTGTCGTAGCTCGACTTGAAAATCAGCGGGATGTCGAGCGCGCGACAGATGTCGCGCAACTGCCCGGCCACGTCCATCTGCAACTGCTCGGACTCGACCACGCAAGGGCCGCTGATGAGAAAGAACGGTTGATCGAGACCAACCGGGAAACCGCAGAGCGTTTGAGGTGTGGGCATGGAGTGATGCGGAGTCAGTCGGCTTGCTTGGTGTGCGGATGGCGTTGCAACGCGGCTTGTACAAAGGCGGTGAACAGCGGATGGCCGCCCCAGGGCGTGGACTTGAATTCCGGGTGGAATTGCACACCGACGAACCACGGATGCACGGTCTGCGGCAGTTCCACGATTTCGGTCAGATGCTCGCGCTGGGTGATGGCCGAGATGACCAGGCCTGCCGCCTGCAAGGCGGCCAGAAAATGCTCGTTGGCTTCGTAGCGATGGCGATGGCGTTCTGTCACCACATTGCCGTAAATGCTGTGGGCCAGGGTGCCGGATTTCACATCGGAGCTCTGGGCACCCAGACGCATGGTGCCGCCCAGGTCGGAGCCGGCGTGACGTGTCTGCACGCTGCCATCACGGTCCAGCCATTCGTCGATCAGGGCGATGACGGGCTGCGGAGTGTCTGGGTCGAACTCGGTGCTGTTGGCCTGTGGCAGACCTGCCACATGGCGGGCAAATTCGATGGTGGCGACCTGCATGCCCAGGCAGATGCCCAGATAGGGAATGCGGTGCTCGCGCGCATATTGCGCGGCCAGAATCTTGCCCTCGATGCCGCGCTTGCCAAACCCGCCGGGCACCAGCACGGCATCAAAGCCGTCGAGCTGGGTGATGTTGCCGTGCTCCAGTGTTTCGGAGTCGAGGTAAACAATGTCCACCCGGGCGCTGGTCTTGATGCCGGCGTGGCGCAGCGCCTCGTTGAGCGACTTGTACGAATCGGACAGATCGACGTATTTGCCCACCATGGCGATGCGCACGGTGTGCTGCGGGTGCTCCAGCGCCCACACCAGATCGTCCCAGACCTTCAGGTTGGCGGGCGGTGCGCTCAGGCCGAGTTTTTCGCAGAGGATGTCATCGAGATGCTGGGCGTGCAGCATCTGCGGAATTTTGTAGATGGTGTCGGCGTCCCACACTGAAATCACCGCGTCTTCACGCACGTTGGAGAACATGGAAATCTTGGCGCGTTCTTCATCCGGAATGGGCCGGTCGGCGCGGCAGAGCAGGGCGTCGGGTGAGATGCCGATTTCGCGCAGCTTCTGCACGCTGTGCTGCGTGGGCTTGGTCTTGAGTTCGCCGGCCGCAGGAATGAACGGCACAAGGGTGAGATGAACGAAGGCGCAGTCGCCCCGTTTCATGCGCAGACTCATTTGCCGCGCGGCTTCGAGGAAGGGCAGGGACTCGATGTCTCCCACTGTGCCGCCAATTTCCACCATGGCCACATCGACCGCGTCGGCCGTTCCCTCTCCGGCGCCGCGGCGGATGAAATCCTGGATTTCGTTGGTGATGTGCGGAATCACCTGCACCGTCTTGCCCAGGTATTCGCCGCGTCGCTCCTTGCGCAGCACGCTGTCGTAGATCTGGCCGGTGGTGAAGTTGTTGACCCGCCGCATGCGGGTGGTGATGAAGCGCTCGTAATGCCCCAGATCGAGATCGGTTTCAGCACCGTCTTCGGTGACGAAGACTTCGCCATGCTGGAAGGGGCTCATCGTCCCTGGATCGACGTTGATATAGGGATCGAGTTTGATGAGGGTGACTTTGAGGCCGCGCGATTCAAGAATCGCAGCCAGAGATGCGGAGGAGATGCCCTTGCCCAAGCTGGACACGACTCCCCCGGTGACAAACACATATTTGGTCATAGCCGCGACGAATGCCGGTAAAAGTGCATTATAGGGAGCAGGTTTTGAGACTTGGATGACAAACGCTGTTCGCCATCCCGAAAGCATGTTCGACCAGTCGCGCCGTTTCCTGCGGAAACTCAAACGGAAACAGGTGCGAGCCGTCCAGCCACTGCAGCCGTCCCTGCGTCAGGCGCTGCGTGGTCTGCAGACCCGCCATGCGAATTTCACGCGAAGACCTGCCGCCAATGAAACTCACCGGCACGGGAAAAGGCTTGCGCGCCAGTTGGCCGAGTTGGTGGGGCAGGGTGTTGTAAATGCGATATTCCACCTCGCGCTCAAAGGCCAGGGCGCGTCCCTGTGGGGTCGCGGTGGTGCCATACCGCGAGTAGTCTTGCAGCATCTCTGGATCCCATTGCTGGAACGCCGCTTTGGAAGAGAAATGGGTTTGCACCGCGGCAACATCCGGCCACTGGGTTCTGCGCCGCTTGGCGGCGGCGGCGGGTGAAAACCGCTCGCCCAGCCCTGTGCGTTTGGACAGCCAGAGCAGGCGCGCCCGCCAGCCTGCCACCACGGGCGAATCGAGCAGAATGACCTGCTGCGCCAGTTCAGGGTGGGCGTGAGCCGCCATCAAGCTGAGATAGCCGCCAAGAGAATGGCCGACCAGCACGGCGGGCTCTCCATGGCATTCCTGCTGCAGATAGTGGATCAATTGCTGCGCCAGCGGCTTCCAGCCGTCGCGCACGGGGTACCGCGCGTCGTGGCCGAACAGAGGCACAGCGCGCACGCGAAACGCTGGCTCCAGCGCCTGGAACAGCTTGCGATACACCGGGGCTGGAAAGCCGTTGGCGTGCGAAAACACCAACAGCGGGCGTTGGTCGACGTCGGAAGGCGCGGTCACGGCGTCGGGGCGGATGTCTTCACGCCCGCTCAGGCGCCTGCGAGCAAGGCCTTGGCGCGCGCTGCGGCCAGGCCCATGTCGGCGCGGCCGGCGAGTTGCGCCTTGAGCGGCCCCATGAGCTTGCCCAGGTCTTGCGGACTGCTTGCGCCAGTCTGCGCCATCAGGGTGCGGATCTCGGCGTCAATGGCGTCTGCGTCCAGCCGTGCGGGCAGATAGCGTTCGAGGACGATGATTTCCGCGGCTTCCTTGTCCACCAGGTCTTGCCGCCCGGCGGGGGTGAACTGGGCGATCGCGTCGCGGCGCTGCTTGATCATCTTGTCGATGATGGACACGACGGCAGCGTCGTCGAGCTGGATGCGTTCGTCCACCTCTTTTTGCTTCATTGCCGCCATCAACAGGCGGATGGTGCCCAGCACAGGCGCATCTTTGGCGCGCATGGCGGCCTTCATATCGTCCTGAATGCGGTCTTTGATGGTCATGGCGTGTCCAATACAAAAAGCCCGCAGCAACGGCGGGCTGTTCCAAGCAGCAATCCGTAGCGGGCACCGAAACAACGGCCACGCACGGAATCGCTCAAATTCAGTACTTGCGCTCGGGCAGCGTTTGGCTGCGGATGCGCTTGTAGTGGCGCTTGACCGCGGCAGCCTTCTTGCGCTTGCGCTCGGCGGTGGGCTTCTCATAAAACTCGCGGGCGCGCAGTTCGGTCAGCAGGCCGAGTTTTTCGATGGTGCGCTTGAAGCGGCGCAGAGCGACGTCAAATGGCTCGTTTTCTTTGATGCGGATGGTGGTCATTGATGAACTTCAGTTCTAAGTTGGCAGCCCAGGCTGGCATCCAAACGCCCCAAACACCTATTGTCCCAGACGTATTTTTTTGAGGCTTGCCGCTGCAAAAGGTAAAACCACAGGATTATATGCACAAAAGCCGCGCGCAACAAACCGGCGTGGCTTCAAAGCGCCCGCGCGCAGGCTGCGGCCGAACTCCAGGCCCACTGAAAGTTGTAGCCGCCCAGCCAGCCCGTGACGTCGACCACCTCGCCGATGAAGTGAAGCCCACGAACATCAAGGGCCATCATGCTTGAGGAGGACAGCGCCTTGGTGTCGACGCCGCCAGCGGTCACCTCGGCCTTGCGCCAGCCCAGGGTGCCGCTGGGGCGCAACTGCCAGTCGCGCCATTGTTGCCACAGTGCTTGCAGCGCCTTGTCGCTGAAATCGGCCATGCGACGGTCGGCGTCAGGGGTTTGCGCCGCGAGCGTTTGCGCGAGCCGCTGTGGCATGTGCTGCGCGAGTTCGCCGGCGAGTGTGCGGCGATTTCCTTGTTTGGCCTTGCGCCAGGCGGTCTCGTCCAGATCGCCCAGAAGGTTGATGTGCAGCGCGCCTCCCGGTCGCCAGTAGCTGGAGGCCTGCAGAATGGCCGGACCGCTGAGTCCGCGGTGAGTGAAGAGCAAATCCTCTCGGAATGCTGCGGACTCTGCGCGGATGTCGACTTCGATCGAGACGCCACTCAGGTCTGCGAAGGGCGCCCACTGTGCCGGGTCAAACGCGAGCGGTACCAGTGCTGGACGGGGTGGCACAACCCGAAGACCGAACTGCTCGGCGAGTTGGTAGCCGAACGGGGTGGCGCCGATCTGCGGAATCGACAGCCCTCCAGTGGCCACAACCAGGGAGTCCGCCTGGACCCAGCCTCTGGCTGTGCGCAGGCGAAAGCCGGGGGCGGTTGCTTCCACCGTTTCCACGGCGCAAGGCTGCCAATGCGTCACACCTCCAGCGGCGCATTCCTCAAGCAGGGCGGTGATGAGTTGCTCGGCGGAGTCGTCGCAGAACAGTTGACCTCGGTGTTTTTCGTGAAAGCCGATGCGATGCTTTTGTAGCAGGGCGATGATGTCTTGCGGCTTGTACCGCGACAGCGCCGATTTGCAGAAATGCGGGTTGTCGGACAAAAAGGTGTCTGGGCGGGTGTGCAGATTGGTGAAGTTGCACCGTCCGCCGCCAGAAATGCGGATTTTCTCGGCGATTTTCGGCCAGTGATCCAGCAACAAGACGCGTCGCCCGCGCTGCCCCGCAAGCGCGGCGCACAACAAGCCCGCCGCCCCCGCCCCGAGGACAATGGCGTCAAAGCGTTGCGGCGCGGAGCGCGCTGATGGACTGAGGGCTAGACTGCCGGACATGCTGGTTCTTGGAATTGAAACGTCGTGCGATGAAACCGCCGCCGCACTGTACGACACAGAGGCGGGATTGCGCGGCCACGCCCTGCATTCGCAGGTCGATATGCACCGGGCTTACGGCGGGGTGGTGCCTGAGTTGGCTTCGCGCGACCACATTCGCCGCCTTCTGCCGCTGACAGACTTCGCACTCAAGCAGGCTGAAGTGCGCTTGCAGGAGGTCGATGCCATTGCGTACACCCGCGGCCCCGGTCTCGCCGGCGCGCTGCTCGTTGGCGCTGGTGTGGCCTCGGCGCTGGGCATGGCGCTGGGAAAACCCTTGATTGGCGTTCATCATCTGGAGGGGCATCTGCTGTCTCCGCTGCTGTCGAAGCAGGCGCCGTCATTCCCCTTCCTGGCCTTGCTGGTGTCGGGTGGTCACACCATGTTGCTCGATGTGCAGGCTTTCGGCCAGTACACCCTGCTTGGCGAAACGGTGGATGACGCGGCGGGTGAAGCCTTTGACAAGTCCGCCAAATTGCTCGGTCTGGGCTATCCCGGCGGGCCGGAGCTGGCGCGGCTTGCCGCCTTTGGCAATGCGCTGGCGTTCGAGTTGCCACGGCCGAAAATGCATAGCCCGGATCTGGATTTTTCCTTCGCCGGACTGAAAACCGCCGTACTGACCAAGGTACGCGGACTGGGCTCCAATCTGTGCGAACAGAGCCGGGCTGACCTGGCTGCCGCCGCGCAAGAGGCCATCACCGATGTGCTGGTGCACAAGACCTTGCGCGCGCAGCAAGCCACAAAGCGGTTGTCCGTGGTTGTTGCGGGAGGCGTGGGCGCCAATCGGCAGTTGCGAGAAAAATTGTCGTCAGCGCTCTCCGTCAGGGGAGTGCAACTGTTTTTTCCCGAGCTGGAATGGTGCACCGACAACGGCGCGATGATTGCCTTGGCAGGCGCGCTGCGCTTGCAGGCGCATCCTGGGGCGGCCCGTGCGGCCGGGCCGTTTGATGTGCTGCCGCGCTGGGATCTGACGCAGATCGACGTTAAATAGTCCAGAGGCCCTGCGGCTGAAAGTCGCTGTCTTCGCCCTTGCTGGCCAGGCCGCGCGCGTTGCACACCACGCGCGCTGCGCCAACCCGGTAGTCGTGTCTGCAGTGCAGATGCCCGTGTAGCCACAAGGTGCTGTGCTCGATCATGTCGTCGTATGCGTTGCAGAAGCTCGCCGTCGAGGCATTCAGGGGGTAGCGCGGGTCGTTGCTGCGCAGGCTGGGGGCGAAATGGGTGATGACCAAGGTGGCATCGTCCTGCGGCGCGCGCCGCGCCGGATCGGTGAGTTGTTCGCGCAGCCAGTCCCGGCAGCGCAGGCCTTCTTCCCGCAGATCTGCAACGCCCATGGGCCTGCCATGCCGGGTGGCGCACTGCACCTGCTCGACAAAATAGCGTGCCGCGCGCATGCAGCGTTCCATGCCCTCGGTGCCGAACAATTCGAAGTCGTTCCACAAGGTTGTGCCCAGCACGCGAATGGTGCGGCCCTGGTGCGTGATGCGCGTTTCCTCGCAGTCGAGCATGGTGAAGCCCAGCCGGTTGCAGCGTTCCCGCAGCATGTCGAGCGTCTGGTCGAAA
>JAFGXB010000271.1 GCA_016936875.1 Burkholderiaceae bacterium
GAAGCCAACCGCTGTATACATATCCCACTGCACCTGCGCCGGCATCTTGCTCACCACCTGCGACGTGGCGACGTTGCTCGAATACTGAATGACCTGCGGCAATTCGATATTGCCGTTGTTTTCGTCATCGCAAATATTGGCACCGTAGAACTGCTGGCAGCCCGGCGCGGTGTGAAACACCGTGGTCGGGGTGATGATGCCAGCCTGCAAGGCCGCGCTCAGGGTGATGGGCTTGAGCACAGAGCCGGGCTCGAAGGCGTCGGTCACGGCGTAGTTGCGGATGTCCGACTCGGTCATGCGCTTGCGGCTATTGGGATCGAAGCTAGGGTAATTGGCCATCGCCAGGATTTCGCCTGTCTTCGCGTCGATCACCACGGCGCTGCCGTTCTTGGCCTTGTTGTCCACCACCGACTGCTTGAGCGCCTGATAGGTGAGGTACTGGATCTTGCTGTCGATCGACAGCACCACGTCCTGCCCGTCCACCGGCGGCACGCCGCCCGACACGTCCTCGATCACATTGCCCAGGCGGTCCTTGACCACCTTGCGCACGCCTGGATGCCCGGCCAGCCGCGACTGCAGCGCCAGCTCCATGCCGTCCTGTCCCTGGCCTTCGATATTCGAAAAGCCGATGAGCTGCGCCGCCGCCGACCCTTCCGGGTAGTAGCGCTTGTAGCTGGGCGACTCGTAAATGCCCTTGATGCCCAGCGCCTTGACCTGCTTGGCCACATCGATGTCCACCTGGCGCTTGAGGTAGACGAACTGCTTGTTCGAATCGAGGCGACGCTGCAGATCGGCGGCGTTCAGTCCGAGCAGGGCGGCGAGCTGGCGCACCTTGTCGTTGCCGGACTCAACCTGCGTGGGATCGGCCCAGATGGTTTTGGCCGGAATGCTGGACGCCAGGATATTGCCGTTGCGATCCAGAATCCGCCCGCGCATGGCCGGCAACTCAATGGTGCGCACAAAGCGCAGATCGCCCTGGTTCTGATAGAACTGCGTGGTCCACACCTGCACCCAGAACGCGCGCAGCGCCAGCACCGCGAACACGGCAAACAGCAGCCACTTGACCAGCCAGGCGCGGCCCGGCGGCAACTTCACATTGAGCAGCGGGCTCTTGCCATAGCTGGCCGAAGACGCCTGCGGACGCAACACCGGGTTTTTCATCGGCGCCCCCCTTTGCTGGCGGGCTCGGTCTGCGGCAACACCGGCAAAGGCGGCAAGTTGGCCTGCCCTTCACGGACAAAAATGGTGCGCGCCGCGGTGATGGGGCGCATGTCCAACTGGGTGCGGGCGATCTGCTCGATACGACCCGGCGCGCTCATGGCGCGATATTCCACCTGCAGACGATCTTTGTCCATCTGCAACTGCTCGGCGCGCTGCTGCGCCACATCGAGCGCCGCGAACGTCCGCCGGCCCTGGTACTGCGCGCGCACCACCGACATGGCGCACAGCACCACGACAAAGAGCAGAAGGAAGTTGATCCGCGTCATCATGGCCGCATCAGACCCGTTGCGCCACGCGGAGCATGGCCGAGCGCGAGCGGGCGTTGCCACTGATTTCTGCCGCGGACGGACGCATCCGCACGATCTCTTTGAGCGTGGGCTGAAATTCTGCCGAGATGCCGGGAACGAAAGGCTGGCGGCGATCCACTGCGGGCGGGCGGGCATGCGTCTGGATGAAACGCTTGACCAGCGCATCTTCCAGCGAGTGAAAGCTGATCACCACCAGACGGCCTCCGACCTGCAGCACCGACAACACCTGACTCAGCGCCGCTTCGATTTGCGCAAGCTCGGCATTGACGTGAATCCGAAGAGCTTGAAACGTGCGGGTGGCCGGGTCCTGCCCCGGCTCACGACTCTTGACGGCAGTGGCAACCAGTGCGGCGAGTTCGCCGCTGCGCGCAAGGGGCGCTCCGGCGTCGCGGCGAGCCACAATCTTCTTTGCAATCTGGACAGCCGCCCGTTCGTCTCCATAGTCCCTCAGTACGGTTGCAATCTCATCCACGCTGGCCGTGGCCAGATACTCGGCAACGGTCTGCCCGGTGCTGGTGTCCATGCGCATATCCAGCGGCCCGTCACCCCGAAAACTGAATCCCCTCTCCGGCTGATCGAGCTGCGGCGACGACACACCCAGATCGAACAACAGCCCCGCCACCTGCTTCACGCCCTGCGCTTTGAGCACCCCGGAAAATTCAGCGAAGGCTGCATGCACCATCACGAAACGCGCGTCCTGAATCTGCGCTGCGGCCGTCACCGCCTGCGGATCGCGGTCGATGGCAATCAAGCGGCCCTGTGGCGACAGTCGCTGCAGAATTTCCCGGCTGTGACCGCCGCGGCCAAAGGTGGCGTCCAGATACACGCCGTCCGGATCGGTCAGCAGTTGATCGACGGCTTCGTGCAGCAGCACGGTGCGATGCGCCGTATCGGCGCTGGAGTGGGGGGCTGTCTGGCGCATACACGGTCACAACACAATGTCGCGCACGGCCTCGGGCATGCCGGCCTCGATCACCGTCGCCTCTTGCGCCTGATGCTTGGCGCGATCCCAGAGCTCGAAATGCCGCCCCATGCCGATGAGATCAACATCGCGCTCCAGCCCGGCGGCCTGCCGCAACTCGGGCGAGATCAACACCCGGCCCGTTGCGTCCATTTCGGTCTCGGTGGCGTGGCCAAGGTAGATGCGCTTCCAGCCCTGCGCCGACATGGGCAACTGCAGCACCTTGTCGCGGAAACTCGTCCACTCATCGTCGGAAAACATCAGCAGGCAACCGTCCGGGCTCTTGGTCAAAGTCAGCCGACCCTGCGCGCGCGCCATCAGCAGATCACGATGCCGGGCAGGCACGGTCATTCGACCCTTGCCGTCCAGTGTGAGTGCCGAAATACCAATCAACATGAAGTCGCCCGCGGTTGCCGTGCAGCGGTGGGGCCGGTCAAATTGCGCAGCGTTCTGCACAATTCCCCACTTTTTTGCACTATTCGCCACTTTAGGGGATGGCGAGGCCAGCGGTCAAGCCTGGAAAGCTGAAATTTCTTTTACAAAACAAGGACTTAGATACTGTCTATCGAATCAGTATATTTCCATGTTTCTTATAAAAATGAATGATTTAGAGAGCTTCTTAAAAGTCCTTTCGAGAAAATAAGGATCCTCTCGCCTGATCACTGAGCCAGGCAGCACCCCGCGCAGGAGCGGCCCAGGCCGACAAGCCAAAAACGTCAAGGGGGAAAGTGCGAAGCGGGGCTATAAGCCGGATTCTGTGCAGCACGAGCCGAAACCCGCGCCGTGGCAGCCATTCCTCTAGGCCGCGCATTGCTGCGCGACTCAAGCCACCTACCCGCAGACTCGCGCGGGCCGCGCAGTGCCGACGTTGCCGCCGACGCGTCTGCCTATTTGGTGTTGCTCCGGATGGAGGTTGCCGCGTTTCACGTCCACGCCGGTTGCCCGGCGCTTACTCGTCTCTGTGGCCCTATTCGTCACGTCACCGTGCACGGCCGTTAGCCGTCATCCCGCCCTGTGGAGTCCGGACCTTCCTCGATGCGTCAAGCGCACCGCGACTGCCCACCCCGCTTCGCAGCGCGCATTATGCGCGGCTTCCAAGCGCCCCGGTGTCGGCTGCACGGCCTCGTTGAAACCCAAGACCTTGACCCCAGACAAACTCCGCACGCATTCAATTGGTTAGATTTGTCGACTTACAGTTTTTGCAATATGCACGAGAGACGTTTGTGGCGACAGAACTTTTCAATAACGGCAAGCACCTGTGTCTGATGTTCAGCGATCTGGTCGAGGACGACGGCGACGCGGTGCAGGCCAACCAGTTTCTTCTCATCGATCATGGCCAGGGCGCCATCATCGACCCAGGCGGGAACATGACCTTCAACGAGCTCACGCTCACCATGCGGAAATACATCGCGATGCAGGACCTGCACTATCTCCTGGCCTCGCATGCCGACCCGGACATCATCGCCTCACTGGATCGCTGGATGACGGCGTCCAAGGCCCAGTTGGTGATCTCGCGGCTCTGGGCGCGGTTCGCCCCGCACTTTTGCAAGCTGGGCAAAACGGACAAACGCATCATCTCCGTGCCGGATATTGGCGGCACGCTGCGCCTGGGAAAAAGCGACCTGGTGTTGTTGCCCGCACATTTCATGCACGCCGAGGGGAATTTCCAGTTCTATGACCCGATCAGCAAAATCCTGTTTTCAGGCGATCTGGGCGTGTCCCTGGTCAGCGGCGCGCAGGCCGGGCGTCCCGTCACCGATCTGACCGACGCTCTGGCGCAGATGGAGCCCTTCCACCGACGCTATATGGTGTCCAACAAAATTCTGCGCTTCTGGGCAAGCATGGTGCGCGGCCTCGACATCGAGATGATCGTGCCGCAGCATGGCGCCCCCATCAAGGGCAAACACGCCGTGGCGCAATTCATCGACTGGGCCGAGACCCTGAGTTGCGGCATCGACCTGATGACCACGAACAATTACCGCGTGCCCGATCAACCCATTGCGCTTGCGGCCTGAGCCAGATCAGGCCCGGCTCACGCGGCGTCTGCGGTGCGCAGCCGCCACTCCATGGCCTCGCCCGCATGGAGCGGCACGATGTCCGACTCCGCATACGGCAGACGATCGGGAACGCTCCAGGATGCACGCTCCAGGGTGATGGAGCCCGCATTTCTCGGCAGACCATAAAACGCCGCGCCAAACCGGCTGGCGAAATCGTCCAGGCGGTGCAGCGCATCGCGCTGTTCGAACGCGGCGCAATACAGCTCCAGCGCATTCGCCGCGGTAAAACAACCGGCGCAGCCGCAGGCGGCTTCCTTGGTGTTGCGCGCGTGCGGCGCGGAATCCGTGCCGAGAAAAAAGCGCGCGTCGCCGCTGGTCGCGGCATCGAGCAAGGCCTGGCGATGGGTCTCGCGCTTGAGCACGGGCAAGCAGTAGTAATGCGGCCGCATGCCGCCCTTGAACATGGCGTTGCGGTTGTGCAGTAGATGGTGTGCGGTGATGGTGGCGGCGAGAAGCGGAACGCCCTGCGCATCCAGCCCGCACGCCTCGCGCACATAGGCTGCCGCATGCGCGGTGGTGATGTGTTCCAGCACGATTTTCAGCTCGGGAAAGGCGCGGTGCAGGGCGATGAGATGGCGATCAATGAACACCGCCTCGCGGTCGAACACGTCCACATCCGCGTCGGTCACTTCGCCATGAATCAGCAAAGGCATGCCCACACGCTGCATGGCATCAAGCGCGGGATAGATGCGTTTGAGTTCGGTGACGCCGCTGTCGGAGTTGGTCGTCGCACCGGCCGGGTAGAGCTTGAACGCATGCACCGCCCCGCTGGCCTTGGCCTCCTGCACCATCTCCGGCGTGGTGTCGTCGGTGAGATACAGGGTCATGAGCGGCGTGAAGTCGCTGCCCGCGGGCAGGGCGGCAAGAATGCGCTGACGGTAGTCCAGCGCCTGCTGCAGCCGCACCACGGGCGGCTTGAGGTTGGGCATGACGATGGCACGCGCGAACTGCCGCGCAGTCCAGGGCAACGCATCGCGCAGGGCAGCGCCGTCCCGCAGGTGAAGATGAAAATCGTCAGGACGGGAAAGAGTGAGGGTCTGGATGGCAGTCATGTCGGCGTCTGTCAAAATAACGCCGACATGCTACGCCCCGCCTTGCTGCGCCGTAGAGCGGCAAATCAATGCTGCAGGATTTTTGCCAAAAACTGCGTGGCTCGCTCGCTGCGCTGGGCATCGGCAGAGAAAAACTGCGGCGTCGGGCAATCTTCCACGACGCGACCGGCATCCATGAACACCACGCGATGCGATACCTTGCGCGCAAAGCCCATCTCGTGCGTGACCACCATCATGGTCATGCCCTCCTCGGCGAGCTTGACCATCACATCGAGCACTTCGCCCACCATTTCCGGATCGAGTGCGGAGGTGGGTTCGTCGAACAACATGGCGATCGGGTCCATGGACAACGCCCGCGCAATTGCCACGCGCTGCTGCTGTCCGCCCGATAGCTGGCCGGGAAACTTGTCCTTGTGCGCCGACAATCCCACCCGGTCGAGATACAGCAGACCCTTTTCGCGCGCCTCGGCCTTGCTGCGCCCCAGCACCTTGATCTGCGCCAGCGTGAGGTTGTCGGTCACGGTCAGATGCGGGAACAGCTCGAAATGCTGGAACACCATGCCTACGCGCGAGCGCAGCTTGGGCAGATTGGTCTTGGGGTCGGCAATGGAAATACCGTCGACCACCACATCGCCCTTCTGGAAGGGCTCCAGCGCATTGACGCACTTGATCAGGGTCGATTTCCCCGAGCCTGACGGCCCGCACACCACCACCACCTCGCCGCGCGCGATCTGGGTGGCGCAATCGGTGAGCACCTGAAAGTCGCCGTACCACTTGCTGATCTGGCGAATATCAATCATGGGCGCTGCAGCGCCGTTTGTCGAAGTCGGGTTCATCGAACGATCCGTTGAAGAGTCCATTACCGCACGATGGCGATGCGCTGATGCAGGCGCTTGACGCCTTGCGACAGCAGAAAACTGAGCACGAAATACACCACGGCCACCAGGGTATACATCTCCACCACGCGACTGTCGCGCTGGGCAATTTTCATTGCGGCGCCAACAAAGTCGGTCACATTGAGCAGCGCCACCAGAGACACGTCCTGGAACAGCACAATGGTCTGGGTGAGCAGCACCGGCAACATATTGCGCAGCGCCTGCGGCAGAATGATCAGCCGCATCGACTGTGCATAGGTCAGCCCCAGCGCATACGCCGCGCCGAGCTGCCCCTTGGGAATGCTCTGGATGCCGGCACGCACGATCTCGGCGAAGTACGCCGCCTCGAACAGAATGAACGTGAAGTAGGCCGAGCGTTCCGCGCCGATCTTGGGCGGATAGTCCGCCCCGGTGAGCGACTGCAACATCACCGGCACGAGGAAGTAGAACCAGAAGATCACCAGCAGCAGCGGGATGGAACGCATCAGGTTGATATAACCCGCCGCCAGCATGGACAGCCACTTGTGGTGCGACAAGCGCGCCAGCGCCAGAAGAATGCCCAGCAACGTGCCCCCAATCGCCGCAACCACGGTGAGTTGGAGGGTGTACGTCAGGCCCTTGAGCAAAAAGGGCAAGACCGAGACGATGGAGCCAAAGTCAAAACCGCCCATCACTTGCTCCCGCCCATATAACCGGGCACGGCGGTAGCGCGCTCCACCCACGCCATGATGCGGTTGATGGAAAACGCCACGGCAACGTACAGCACAGTGGCGGCACCAAAGGCGGCGAAATAGCGGAAGGTCATCTCGCCCATTTCGCGGGTGCGGAAAAACAATTCGGTCAGGCCGATGGAATAGGCCACGGCGGAATTCTTCACCAGATTCATCGACTCGGACGTGAGCGGCGGAATGATGATGCGATAAGCCATGGGCAGCAGGACGTAGCGGTAGGTCTGCGTTGGCGTCAACCCGAGCGCCAGGCCTGCCATGGTCTGCCCTCGCGGCAGCGACTGAATGCCCGATTTCACCTGCTCGGCAATCCGCGCCGCGGTGAACAGCCCGAGGCAGACCACTGCGGTGATGATCTGGAAGGTGCCTGGATCCACTGCATTGGCAAAACGCTTGAGCGGGGGAATCACGCTGGGCAGCACGAAATACCAGAGGAAGAACTGCACCAGCAGCGGAATGTTGCGGAACAGTTCCACATAACCGTTTCCGAGCGTCACCCAGAAACGATGTTTGGTGGTGCGCACCACCCCGAGCACCGAACCCAGCACCATGGCAATGACCCAGGCGCACACCACCAGCAGCAAGGTGTACTCCAGCCCCGAGAGCAGGGACATGCCCCAGGTCGTGTCGCCGTCTGGCGTGTCTTCCAGAAAAATCCCCAAACCCAGCATGTCATCCCCTCATCGGTCTGCGTCCATTCACCATGGAAAAAAGCCGGCAGGGCCGCCGGCTTCGTTCCTTGACAGCTTGGCGCAGCTTATTCGACACCCTTGTCGTTGGGGTGGGCGAAGGCTTCCTTGATGGCCGGGGTTTCCGGGAAGTTCAGGTTGATGCCCTTGGGCGGAATCGGACTGGTGAACCATTTGGCGTAGATTTTGTTGATTTCGCCTGAGGTCATCACGGCGCCGATGGTCTTGTCGACCAGCGCCTTGAACTCTGGATCATCCTTGCGCAACATCATGCTGTAGGGCTCCTGGCGCAGCGAGCCGGGCAGGATTTTGTAGGCCGCCGGGTCTTTGGAGTTGGCGATCTGACCGGCCAGCAAAATGTCGTCCATCACAAACGCGGCGGCACGGCCATCGGCCATGAGCAGGAAGCTCTCGGCGTGATCCTTGCCGTAGATTTCCCTGAACTCCATATCTTTGGTCTTCTCGTATTTCTTCAGCAGCGGTACGGCGGTCGTGCCTGAAGTGGTCACAATATTCTTGCCAGCCAGTTGGGCAAAGTCATTGATTCCCGAATCCTTCTTCACCGCGGCCGTCACGTTGATGACGAAATAGGACGGGCCGAATGACACCTGCTTCTGCCGCGCGACCGAGTTGGTGGTCGAACCGCATTCCAGATCGATGGTGCCGTTTTCCAGCAGGGGAATGCGGTTGCTCGACGTGACCGGGGCGTAATTGACCTTGAGGTTGGGCATTTTCAGATCGGCCCTGACGGCGTCGACCACTTTGCCGCACAACTCCATGGCATAGCCGATGGGCTTGCCGTTGTTGTCGAGGTAGGAGAAGGGAATCGACGACTCGCGGTAGCCGACCGTGATGCTGCCGGTGTCTTTCACTTTTTTCAGCGTACCGGTGAGCTCGGCCGCCTGAACACTGGACAAGGTGGCCGCAGCCAACACCGTCAAACCCAACAATTTTTTGATCATGCGAATCTCCGTGGAATGTTGATGTCTTGTGAACAACGCGAGCAAGTGTAACTGCGCGTCACAATTGCGCAATAGGTGTATGCAAACATCGTTCCAGCATCAGGCCAGCGCGGCAGATTCTCCGGCGTGCGCGGCCATGTCCTGCTGCAGATCCCACATGCGGGCGTAGAGGCCCTGGGCTTGCAAGAGCTGCGCGTGCGTGCCGCGCTCGACCACGCGCCCGCGCTCGACCACCAGAATCTGATGGGCATCGACCACGGTGGACAATCGGTGCGCGATGACCAGCGCGGTGCGGTTTCGCGCGGCCGCGCGAATCTCGGCCTGAATCGCCTTTTCGTTGTGCGAATCGAGCTGCGACGTCGCTTCGTCAAAAATCAGGATCGGCGGGTTTTTCAGCAAGGCACGCGCAATGGCCACGCGCTGTTTTTCCCCGCCGGAGAGCTTCAGGCCACGCTCGCCAACCTGGGTGTCATAGCCCTGCGGAGTGCTGACGATGAAGTCGTGGATATGCGCGGCGCGCGCCACCGCCTCAATCTCCGCGGCGCTTGCGCCAGGCTTGCCGTAGGCAATGTTGTAGCCAATGGTGTCGTTGAACAGCACGGTGTCCTGCGGCACGATGCCAATGGCCCGGCGCACGCTGGCCTGCGTGGTCTGAGCGATGTCCTGACCGTCGATCAGAATACGGCCCGACTGCGGCGCGTAAAAACGAAACAGCAACCGCGCCAGGGTGGATTTTCCCGCGCCGGATGGGCCAACAATGGCGAGCGTTTCTCCTGCGGGCACGGTGAAATCCAGCCCGTCCAGGATGGTGCGATCGGCTCCGTAGCCGAAGCGCACCTGCTCAAAGCGCACCGCGCCGCGAGACACCTGCAATGCGGGGGCGTTCGGCGCGTCCTCAATGTCGCGGTGCTCTTCCAGGATGGTGAACATGCGCTCCAGATCGGTGGTGGATTGCCGAATCTCGCGGTAGATCACGCCCAGAAAATTCAGCGGCACATAGAGCTGCAACATGAAGGCATTGACCAGCACCAGGTCGCCCAGATTCATGCTGCCGTTCACCACTCCCACGGTCGCCCGCCACACCAGCAGCGTGACCGCCGTGGCGATGATCAGGCTCTGCCCCAGATTGAGCAGCGAGAGCGAGTTCTGCGACTTGATGGCAGCCGTCATCCAGGCCTTGAGGTTGTCGTCATAGCGCGTTGACTCCAGCGCCTCATTGCCAAACATCTTCACCGTCTCATAGTTCAGCAGCGTATCGATGGCGCGCTGGTTGGCGCGCGAATCCTGCGTGTTCATCTCGCGGCGCAAATGGGTGCGCCACTCCGTTACGGTAATGGTGAATCCGACATACAAAACCAGCGCCGCCAGGGCAATGCCGGCAAACCAGATGTCGTACTTCACCAGCAGGATGCCGATGACCAGCGCCATCTCCACCAAGGTCGGCAGGATGCTGTAGAGCGTGAACGACACCAGGCTGGAAATGGCCCGCGTGCCGCGCTCCATATCGCGCGACATGCCGCCTGTCTGCCGCTCCAGGTGATAGCGCATGCTCAGGCTGAACAGATGATCGAACACCTGCCGCGCAATCTTGCGCACCGCTCCTTGCGTCACCCGCGAAAACACCACTTCGCGCAATTCGGTGAAAAGAGACACGCTCAGCCGCAGCAGGCCGTAAGCGGCCAGCAAGGCCACTGGCACGACCAGGGCCGTGCGCGGATCGCCCGGTTTCAGATTCAGCGCATCGACAATGTCCTTGAGCACAATGGGCACGCCCACGTTGGACACCTTGGCTGCAATCATCATCAGCAAGGCCAGCACCACGCGTGCGCGGTACTCCCACAGATAAGGCCACAGGGCCGAGACGACGGCCCAGCGCGAGCGCTGCGGCGCGGCGCGCGACGCGGCGGGCTGCTCTGGCAATACAGAGGAATTTCTGGCGTGCATGGTTGGAAGGGATGCGGGCAAGCGCGGCTTGCCGTCAGGAGGAATGCGGCGCAGAAGGAGCGGTGCCGCCCTTTAAACTACGCGCCTGAATTCACCCATTATCTGCGCCGCAACGGCGATCTGCACGGAGCCCCCATGACCCTCGCCCCCCAACTCCCCGACGGCGCGCCCACCCTGCGCACCCAGGCCCGTCCCGCCGACGTGAACATGCACGGCGACATCTTTGGCGGCTGGATCATGGCGCAGGTCGACATTGCCGGTGGCATCACAGCGGCCTGGCGTGCCAAGGGGCGGGTGGCCACAGTGGCGGTCAAGGAATTTCTGTTCAAGCAACCCGTCATGGTCGGTGATGTGCTGTCGTTCTTCACCGAAATCGACCATGTGGGCAACACCTCGGTCACCGTCCGCGTGGAGGTTTACGCACAACGCACGCCGTCGAACGTGGAAGTCATCAAAGTGACTGAAGCGCTGCTGACCTATGTCGCCGTGGGTGCCGACCGCCGTCCGCGCCCGGTGGATCAGCCATAAAAAAGGCCGCCCGAAGGCGGCCTTGCGTGCGTAGTCGCAAAAGCGCTTACTTGCGCGCTTACTTGCTTTCGCCTTCCGCGGCATCGGCACCCGCTTCCCCCACGCCGCCGGCCGGCGGGCTGACGGTGACCACTGCGGGATTGTCCACGCCATGGCTCAGCACGGTCACGCCCTTGGGCAGCTTGAGGTCGCTGATATGCACGCTCTGATGCAGGGTCAGCGCACTCAGGTCCACCGCGATGAACTCGGGCAGGTCAGCCGGCAGGCAGGACACTTCCACTTCGTTCATCACATGGTTGACCAGGCCGTGGCTGAGCTTGACCGCGGGTGAATTTTCCGAGCCGGTGAAGTGCAGCGGCACCTTCATCGAAATTTTGTGTCCTGCTTCGACGCGCTGGAAGTCGATGTGCAGCACCAGTTGCTTGAACGGATGCATCTGATAGTCGCGCAGCAGCACCTGGCTGGACTTGCCCGCGATATCCAGTTCCAGAACGGAGGAGTGGAACTGCTCCTTTTTCAGCGCATGAAACAGCGCGTTGTGATCGAGTTCGATCATTTGCGGCGCTTGCTCGCCACCATAAATAATGCCGGGGGTCTTCCCGGCGCGGCGCAGGCGGCGGCTCGCACCAGTGCCCTGCAGACTACGTTCGAATGCGACGACTTTCATGTCGACTCCTGAAAATGGGGCCATGCCCCGTGGTGAACGGCGCCTGCGACCGGCGCCGTGACAACCCGCCGGAGCCCGGCGGGGAAAACCTTAGAACAGCGTTTCCTGTTCGTTGAACAACTGCAGCACCGACCCGCCGTAGGCGATGCGCTGAATGGTCTGCGCAATGAGCGACGCCGCGGAAAGCTGACGAATCTTGCCGCAGTCGCGCGCTTCCTGGCGCAGCGGAATGGTGTTGGTGACGACCAGTTCGTCGATCGCGCTGCTTTGCAGACGCTGGATCGCCGGGCCGGACAACACCGGGTGCGTGCAATACGCCATGACGCGCTTGGCACCGCGCGTCTTGAGCACCTCGGCCGCCTTGGTCAGCGTACCGGCAGTGTCCACCATATCGTCCATGATGATGCAATTGCGGCCGTCGATCTCGCCAATGACATTCATCACCTCCGAGACATTCGGCTTTGGGCGGCGCTTGTCGATGATGGCCAGATCACACTCCATCAGCTTGGCCAGCGCGCGCGCGCGCACCACGCCGCCAATGTCGGGCGACACCACAATCAGGTCGTTGTAATTCTTTTCGCGCAAGTCCGACAGCAGAATGGGCGAGGCGTAAATGTTGTCGACCGGAATATCGAAAAATCCCTGCACCTGATCGGCGTGCAGATCCATGGTGACCACCCGCGCGACGCCGGCCGCCTGCAAGACATTGGCCACGACCTTGGCGGTGATGGGCACACGGGCAGAACGTGGGCGACGATCCTGGCGGGCATAGCCGAAATAGGGAATGACGGCCGTAATGCGCTCGGCCGAAGCACGCTTGAGCGCATCGACCATGACGAGCAATTCCATCAGATTGTCGTTCGTCGGCGCGCAGGTGGACTGCACGATGAACACCTCGCGGGCACGGACGTTCTGCTGAATTTCGACAGTGATTTCACCGTCCGAAAACCGCCCGATATAGGCCTGACCGAGGCCGATTCCGAGTTGTTCCGCAACTTCCTGGGCAAGCGCCGGATTGGCATTGCCGGTGAACACGATGAAGTCCGCCGGATTCGGTGTCATGGTGGAGTGTTGCGCGCTTGTTGCGCCTGAAATGCCGTGAGCTTTTGGCTCTGGCAAGCCCGCGGTCTGCAGCGCCGCAGGCGAAACGCTTTTCAAAAATGCCTGTAAATCGCTTGTAAACCGTATGGCTGGGGAGGAAGGACTCGAACCCTCGCATGCCGGAATCAAAATCCGGTGCCTTAACCAACTTGGCGACTCCCCAACACCATTCGCACTAGGCGAATGAAAACCTGTTTGCCGACTTCGCGCGGCGCATGCGCCGCCGAAGCCCTGCATTATGCGTCAATCCAGTGCCGCAGCGGATGCTGCGCCAAGCCTTGGCAGAGACGTCCCTGCCAGTTCGCTGGCAATGCGCACAACGCATGGCCATTGACCGATGGATTCAACCTGCCACAATCGCACTGACCTGAGCCACAAACCCAGGCAAAAACAGCGCTGCCCGAACCTGTCATACGTCCATCAAAGCACGGCTGCAATTCCTGCCGGGCCAACACCTCGCGCAGCACAACCAGGGCACGGCCTACATCCGGCTCCAGCGCCATTGCGCCCTGCTGCAAATCATTTCTGCCCCACATGCCAGCCGGCATGAACCGACTGCCTTGTTGGCCTTGTTTTTGTTGTTGGCCTTGTTTTTGGCCATTCCGCAGGCTTTCAGCGCAACCCTGCTTCAGCCATTCAGCAAAGCCTGCTATTTTTGCTTCGGGTTTTTGGCTTGTCAAGTCAAGAGCGGAAAACACCGCCTGCGTGGACAAACCGCGTGCCGGATGCACCACAGCGAACCAGGGCGTGGGCAAGGCGATTGCCTGCAACTCCTCGCCGACTCCCTGCGCCCAGGCGTTGCGGCCAAAAATGAAAATCGGCACATCGGCGCCGAGTTGCAGAGCGAGTTGCATCAGGGTTTCGTGCGACAGGCCAAGCTGCCAGAGCCGGTTCAGGCCGATGAGCACGGTGGCGGCGTCGGAACTGCCGCCGCCCAGCCCGGCCTGCTGCGGAATGGACTTGCGCAGATGGATGTCCACGCCGAAGGCACATTGCGCCGCGCGTTGCAGCAGCCGGGCGGCGCGCACGCAGAGGTCTTCTTCGGGCAGATTGTCCGCGCCAAGACGGCGGATGACGCCATCCTCACGTCGAACGAGGTCGAGCGCGTCGCACCAGTCGATGAACTGGAACACGGTCTGCAAGGTGTGATAACCGTCCGGGCGTCTGCCGGTGACATGCAAAAACCAGTTGATTTTTGCCGGAGCCGGCAGATTGAACAGGGCGCGCATGCGTCTGGCCGTGCGGCACTGTTAATTGCCGCCCGCCGTGGCCGCGCCGTTCGTCTGCGGCTTGGCCGACTCGATCACCATGCGCAACTGCGCCGGATCGCTGCCGAGACGTTGCGCCTTGAGCAAGACCAGGTTGCCATCGCGCCAGGTGGGCTGCACCTGCCAGCCGAGTTGTTCGAAGCCGCCATCGGCGAGGCGTTGCTCGGGCAAACCAGCTGCGGGCAAGCCGCGCACCCAGTCTTGCAGCGCGGCTTGCGGCAAAGCCACGCCCAGCGCGGCGCGGGTCATGGCGTCGAAAGAGGCATAGATTTGCGTTTGCCTGCCGTCGTTCAGGCTGGCCTGGCCCGGGCTCCACTGGGCGCGGGCCAGCATTTGTCCAAGCGGTGAAAAGACGTCGAACTCGCCAGACTGCGCGCCGCGCAGCTCCAGGCGGAACCCGCCGTAAAGCGCCTTTTGCGCGTCTGGCTGACCACTGACCAGCGAGAGTCTGCCCGCCAGTTCCAGAGTATTGAAGGCCGAGCTGGAAGACGGGATTTGCGGCGTTGCGCAGCCGCCAAGCGCGGCGAACGCCAGGCTGGAAATGGCCCAGGCGATAACGCGGCGGCGCATCAAAACGTCACGCCGTATTTGCGCAGCACCGCTTGCACCATGGCGTTATGCGGTGCGCGCTCGATGGCTTTCTGCCAGATGGCGCGCGCCTTGTCTTTCTGGCCGAGTTGCCACAGCACTTCGCCCAGATGCGCGCCAATTTCCGGGTCGGGCCGGGCGTCATATGCCTGTTGCAACAGGTCGAGCGCCTGCGCGTTGCGGCCCATTTTGTATTCCACCCAGCCCATGCTGTCGAGCACGAAGGGGTTGCCCGGCGACAGCTCCAGCGCGCGGGCAACGAGTTTGCGCGCTTCGGGCAGGCTTTCGCCGCGCTCGGCCAGGGTGTAGCCCAGCGCGTTGTAGGCGGGCTGAGACTGCGGATCGAGCGCAATGGCCTTGCGCAGCATCTGCAGCATCTCCTTGATGTGGCCGCTCTTGTCGGCCATCATCGACGCCTCGTACAGCAGATCGACATCGTTGGGCGTCTGCTTCAGCCCGGACTGCAGCAGCTTGTATGACGCATCAAACCGCCCGGCTTCGCGCAAGATCTGCGCCCGCGCCAGCAGACGGTCTTTGCGCTGCTCGGCGGTGGAATCGGGCAAGGTGTCAGCCAGTTTGAGCGCTTCGTTGACCTTGCCCTGCTGCACCAGAATGGCCGCGCGGTTGCTCAGCACGGCAAGGTGATTGCTGGCGTTGGTCACAACCTGGTCGAGCCAGCGATTGGCCTGATCGAAATCTCCCAGCTTGCGCGACGCCTCGGACAAAGCGATATAGGCAGGGGTCAGCAGCGGCGGCTCGCTCTCTTCACGCGCCAGACGGAGATAGGTCTGCAGCGACACCACAGCGTTCGCAGGCTCGCCAAATTCGGTCTGCAGACTGCCGAGCAAGAGCCAGGCCGGCGCCAGATCGGGTGCATCGGCCGCCAGCGTCTTGAGGCTGTTGAGCGCAATGCCGTCGCGCTGCTGCCCAAGCGCGGCTTGCGCCCAAGCCAGACGCAAGCCGCTGTCCTTCGGCTGCGCCGTGGAAAATGCCTGCATCGCCGCATCCGCCGCCTGCGGGTTGACGGTGTAGAGCTGCAACAGCAGCGCCGCCGCCGGGGCCAGGCCGGGCTGGAGGGTCAGGGCGTGCAGGGCATCGGCAAAACCGCCCTTCTGGTCGCCGGATCGGGCGCGCAACATGCCCAGCACCACATCGGTCTGGGCAAACTGCTCTTGCCCGGCCAGTGCGGTGCGCATCATGGCCAGCGTCGCGGCGGGATCTTCGGCTTGCGCCGCCAAGGGCAGCAGATCGGCAATGGCCTGTGCGCGCTGCGGCTGTGGCGTGTTGGCAAGGTCTTGCGCAATCGATGCGCCGGCCTCGCTGGTGCGCCCCATCATCAATTGCAGCTGCACCACCCAGGCGCCCGCTTCACGCGAATCAGGCATGGCCTTGCGCCAGGCCTGCGCCGCCGCCAGCGCCTTGTCGGGCGCCCCTGCGCGCAGGGCGATTTCCGCAGCGCGGCGGTAGAGTTGCTCGGCGTTGAGATCGTTCGCCGCCTTGAGCAGCTCGGTGTAGGCCACGCCGGGATGACCGGTATTCGCGGCAATCTCTCCCGCCAGAACAGCAAACACATGGCGCGCGGTCTCTTGCGCGCTGAGCCGCGCCGCAGACTGCTGGGCCTGGGCAACAACCGGGACGAAGGACATCGCCGGGAACAGCAGGGCCGACACAAGAACGGCAGCGCGCATGGGAATCCTGAAAGTGGGCTGGATCAGCAGGGGTTGTAATTGTAGAAGTGCGCCATTCTCCCTGCGGCACAATGCCATCATGCCTGAACTCCCCGAAGTCGAAGTCACCCGCCTGGGGCTGGAGCCCGCGCTGCTGGGCACGCGCATCACCGCACTGCGGCTGGGCAAACCGCTGCGCTGGCCGCTGAACATCGACCCGTCCGCACTCGTCGGCCTGCACATCACCGCCCTGCAGCGGCGCGGCAAGTATCTGTTGCTGCAGACGTCAAGCGGCACGCTGATCGTGCATCTGGGCATGTCGGGCTCGCTGCGCTGGACGCCCGCGCAGCACAGCGCTGCGCCGCTCTCGCCGCATGAGCATGTGGAATTGCAGACCGACCGCGGCGTGCTGCGCCTGCGCGATCCGCGCCGCTTCGGCGCCCTGCTGTGGCATGCGGGCGCGGACGTGCAAACCCACCCCCTGCTGCGCACGCTCGGTCCGGAGCCCCTGCTCACGGACTTTGACGGCACCGCGCTCTGCCGCGCTCTGCATGGGCGCAGCGCGGCCATCAAGCCCCTGCTGCTGTCGCAGCACATCGTTGCGGGCATCGGCAATATCTACGCCTGCGAGGCGCTGTTTCGCGCGCAGATCGATCCGCGCACGCCCGCCGCGCATTTGCGACCCGCTGACTGCCAGCGCCTGGCCACGGCCGTGCGCGCCACCTTGCAGCAGGCCGTGGCGCTGGGTGGCAGCAGTCTGCGCGACTTCGCCCACACCGACGGCGAACTCGGCTACTTTCAGATGCAGGCGCAGGTGTATGGCCGGGCGGGCTTGCCCTGTCGCCTCTGCGCCACGCCCATCGAACAGATCGTGCAGGGGCAGCGCAGCACCTATTTCTGCCCAAAGTGCCAAAAAGTTCTCAAGGCAAAGGCCAGGGCAGGCAATCGCTAATCGAAATTCAGCGATAGCTGTGTTTTACTTTGATTTACTTTGAACCACTCGCCTGATGCGATGCCGCGATGAACCCGCACGTCGAAGCCCCGATTCTCACCGCCGGTCTGTTTGACTACGCCGAATGGCGCGCCGAGCGCCTGCAACACGTCAAATCTCTGCTGGCCTGGCTTGATGAAAGCGGCCTGCAACTCGACCTGGCGCGCCCGCTGCTGCAGCAACAAATCACGCGGCTGGACAACGACCGCATGGTCCTGGCCTTCGTCGCCGAGTTCTCGCGCGGCAAATCCGAGCTGATCAACGCCATCTTCTTTTCCGGCCACGGTCAGCGCATCCTGCCCGCCGGGGCCGGGCGCACCACCATGTGTCCGATGGAGCTGTTTTCGGACGGGGCACAACCGCGCGGCCTGCGCCTGCTGCCCATCGACACCCGCCTGCAATCGCAAACTCTGGCGCAATGGAAATCGAGTCCGCAGGTCTGGACGCAGTTCAACCTGCCC
>JAFGXB010000272.1 GCA_016936875.1 Burkholderiaceae bacterium
AGCTGCGAAGAGGCATCGACGCTTTGCGTGAGCCCGGCAGACTGGCGGCGAGCGACGAGGTCGTCGTAGCTCTTGCGGATGACGTCATAGCCGCGCATCAGGCTGGCGTACTGCTGGTCGAGCGCGGGCATCTGCCCGGCCTGGCTGCGCAGTTGGTTCAGCCGTGATTGCGCCTCAGCCACCTGGGCCTGCAGCGACGCCACGTTGGCGTCGGCCTGGGCGACCTGGACGCGCAACTGCTGATAGGCCGGGTTCGCGGTGCTGAGCATATTGGTGGCCGGAGCCTGTGCCGCCGCCTGGGCAGGATGCTCCGCAGCGGCCTTCAGGCGGGATTTTTTTTCTGCCTCCAGCCGGGCAAGCGTTTGGCGGGCGCTGATGACGTCGGGGTAGTCGTTGGTGTAGCGCTGCAGCAGATCGTCAAGCCGGTTGCGCTGGGTCTGGATCTGGCGTTCCACATCCAGTACATCGGCAGGCACGGTTTGGCCGGCGGGGCTGACCGTGGCGCCGAGGTACGGTGAGGTAACTGTGATGGTGGGGGATTCGCCGCGCATCTGTCCGCTCATGGCATTGCGTGCGGCGATGGCGGCGCTGAGCTGACCCTGCATTTGCGAGAGTTGATCGGAGGCCTGGTTGACACGGGTGTAGTAGTCGACATTCGCTGCGCCGGAGTAGCCGGGATGCGCCGTTTTGAAGTCCTTCAGCTTCTGCTCCGCTGCGCTGAGCTGACGGCCATAGTCGGCAACTTGCGCATCGAGAAAGTTCAGCGCCTGCTGGGTGTCTTGCTGCTTGCCGCCGATGCCGGAGGTGAGAAACATGTTCACCAAGTCCTGGACAACGCCAAGGGCCATTTTCGGGTTGCTGTTGACGTAGCTGACGCTGTAGAGGTTTTCCCGCGCGTTGATGCCCAGTTTGATGCTCTTGAGAAGCTGATCCACGGTGCGGTTGACCGCGTCGGGCTTGCCATCGTCAATGGCCAGATGTTTCTCGCGCACCAGCCGCTCCAAGTTGGGACGCGCCAGCAGGGTGCGCGCCACCATGGCAACCTGATCGTCGATATTGGGTTGCACGGTGAGCCCTTGCATCAGCGGTTTGAGCAGGGTCTGGGTGTCCACATACACCCGCGCGGACGCCATATAGCGTTCGTGGAACATGGCCACGCCAACGCCGCCCAGGAGCAGAATCACCCAGGCTGTGATCAGGCCGACCCAACGCCTGTCCCACATGCCGGGCAGGAGGTTGAAGAGGGGACGTAGTAAGTCGTTCATGGTGTTGCTTTTCAGGGGGAGGTGAGCTCAGGGGCGTGAGGTTCGCAGTCAGGCGCGCGCGTGCTCATCCTGTGCGAAATAGAGAACGGGAGCCGGGGCGGCGGCGATCATGCCTGGATCTCCAGGGTTTCCAGCACCTGGTTTTCCCATTGTGTCATCAGCCAGGTTTCCAGCGCCTGCGCGATGCGCTCGGAGGTTTTGCCATCACAGCCAAGCGGATTCTGGCGGAATTTTTGATCGCCTTCGAGTATGTCGCCCATGGCCTGGAAAATGCGGCGGAAATCACGACCAACCACCAGATTGCTTCCCTGTTTGATGGTTTGCGTGCGAGCGCAATGGTCTTGCAAGGTGAGGCAGGGGATGCCCAGATAGGAGCTGGCATCCTGCAGATTGGCGCGATCGGTCAGCAGGCAGGTGGCTTGCTTGAGCATGGCCAGCGTCTGGCTGTAGGTGAGCTCTGGAACGCAGGCCACGCGGGCCCCCCGCAATGAATTGCTCAGCCCGTATTGCAGCAGTCGGCTGTGAATGGCCGAAGGCATTGGCCAGATCACGGGAAGGATCCGGCTCAGGCGCTTGGCATTGGCGAGCATGTCGATCATTTTTTCCCGCGATGACGCCCATTCGGCGTTTTGCAGCAACAGCAGCGCATAGCCCTGGGTGTTGGCGAGATAGGTTTTCGGCACGCCGATGTCGGGGGCGAAGGTCTTGGGTTCGGGAAGGGTGGCGAGGGTCTGGATGACGGCGTCAGTCCGCAGATTGCCGACGACGCGTACCGATTCGGCAGGGATGCCGCCTCGCGTGAGCGTCTCGACGCAGCCTGCGCCGATGGTCAGATGCAGATCGGCGAGCTGGTCGATGAGGATGCGGTCGATTTCCTGCGGATCGGCGCGCTGGCCATGGCGTAGACCGGATTCGATGTGTGCAAGAACGCGCCCCTGGCGTTTGGCAACCAGGCCGGCGGCCAATGCCGCATCGCTTTGTGAAAAGGTGAGGACGGCGGCGGGGCGATAGGTGGTGAAAATCTGGTCGAGCCAGTTCACCCATGCGGCGAGTTCAGGCTCCGCATCCTGCGCATCTGGCAGCAGCGCGAGGTCAATCTCGGCAAGCGCCAGATCGTTGGCGACGGTCGAAGTGGACAGTTGCTCCAGTCCGACCAGAAGCGGCAGGGGCAGCCCGGAATAGGTCTTCATTTTTTGCATCAAGGGATGCAGGGCAATGCGGTCTTCCAGGGTTTGGGCGATGCACAGCAGGGGGCCAGGTTCGCCGGGTTTGGGCGGGGTCGGCGCACGGGTGAGGGCCTCTGCCACATCGCGCAGAACGGGGAGGTTTGCTTCCGGCTCGACGGCTCGGGGTTGTGATGCAGAAGCAGCGGGGGAAGGGCGGTGAACCGGCGCGGTAATGGTTGGGGCCGCTGGCTCTGCGGGCGTATCCGGGCGGAGCAGGCCGCCGATTTCCTCACGGATTTCCCGGGCGACGGTATCGGCCCGCGTGGCGTCGATCTGCTCGGTGTTATCGAGAAAAGCGGAGAGCAGCAGGCGGTTGCACAACATATTGATGCGCCTGGGCAAGCCCCCCGTCCAGTTGTAAATGGTCTCGAACGCCGCATCATCGAACTTAGGCCGCCCGGTCCAGCCGACGCGCTTGAGTCGGTGGATGATGTAGGCGCGCGTTTCCTCTACATCCATCGGGCCGATGTGGCAGCTGGCAATGATGCGCTGGCGCAGTTGCTCCAGATTGGGCGCGCGCAGCACATCGCGCAACTCGGGCTGCCCGACCAGATAGCTCTGCAGCAGGGCACGGTTGCCATACTGGAAGTTGGACAGCATGCGCAGCTCTTCAATGGCTGCGGGGTTGAGGTTTTGTGCCTCGTCGATGACCAGCAGCGCACGCCGGTTCTGCAACATCAGGGTGGTGAAGTGCGCCTCGATGGCGGCCAGCAGTTCGGCCTTGGAGGCGTTTTTGGAGGGAATGCCAAAGGCGTTCGCCACGGCACGCAGCAGGTCGTCCGCTTCCAGTTGGGTGCTGACAATCTGCGCGGCGGCGACTTTGGTGGGGTCGAGTTCGCCTAGTAGGGCGCGGACCAGCGTGGTCTTACCCGCGCCGATTTCGCCCGTGACGATGATGAAGCCTTCGCCCTGCATGGCGCCGTAGCGCAGGTACTGATGGGCGTAGTTGTGGCCCTTGCTCTCGAACAGAAAGCTGGGATCGGGATTGAGCTGGAAGGGCGGGGCGCTCAGGCCGAAGTGTGCTGCGTACATGGGCCGGAATCAGAATTGATGAGTGAGGCCCGCATAGATCGCAGACTCGTTGGCATTCAAGATGCCGGTATTGGCGGTATCGAGCAGTTGCCTGCGGGCGCCGAGCACCAGGATGGTTTGCGGGGACAGGCGGCGATTGAGCTGCACGATGAAGCTGGTCTGGCGTGTGCTGATGCCTTGATTCAAGCCAAATCCGGTATTCAGAGCGCGCAGCACGCCCACATTCAGACTCATCACGGGCGTCAGGCGTCGGCCATAGCTCAGGCCAATGCCGTTCTGCACATAATTGGCGGAGGCGATGAGCAGATTGTTCAACGGGGGGGAACCCGGGAGCAGCAGGTCTTGAGTCTTAGTGTGGAACACAGAGACCGAGTAGCTGTTGCGCTGCGCCAGCAAGACGGCCGTTGCGGTGAATGTGTCTTGCAGCGTGGCCGATTGGGTGTAGTAATTGATCGCGTTGGGCAGGGTGGAGGGCAGCCCGGTGACCGACAGCAGGTTTTGCACGGCGCGCGCACGCGCTGCCGGGTCGGGATATTGCGACGCCAGCATGCCGTTGAGCAGGGTGGACAGGCTCACTCCCGACGGAATCGTTTGCAGCCCGGCGAGGAAGGTCGATGGGCCGCGGGTCCAGTTCATGCGCAGACTGAGCTGCTGGATTTGCTGGGAGGCGCTGACATCCCAGCCTGTGCCAAAGAAACGCCGTTCCACTACACCGCCGAGACGGGTGAAAAGGTTGGGGCGCCAGTCGGCCTGCACGCCATAAATGCTGTGCCCCAGGCTTGCATAAGACGTGGAGTAATGTTCATAGCCGCCAATGAGGCCTGCTTCGAAATGCGGCGTGAACGCATAGAGGCCACGGGCTCGCACGATTTCGTCGCGCACGGCCAGCGATCCGCTATTGGTGTAAACCGTTTCTTCCTGTTTGGCGTCGAGACCCCAGCCAAACGGAGTGGGGCGCCGATCCAGCCGGACTGTCTGCAGGCTATAGCGACCATTGCTCAGTGCCTGACCGGTCTGGTTGCCACTGATTTGGGTCCAGATGTTGTCGCTGCGCGCCCGCAGTCGCAGGTTGTCGCTGAAGCGATGATCGATATACGGGCTGACGCGATACTGGGTGGTGGTGTAGGTTGCTGTGCTGGTCGACTGTGTCGGGATGGTCAGCAAAGCGTTTTGCTGTGAGGTGATTCCCGCATCGAAATACAACCACTGATCCACCAGTCTGGCGCTCAGTCCCAGAACACCCGACGGCAGCACCGTATTGCTGTAAGAGCCGCGCGCGTAATACTGGCCATTCAGCGCAAAGTTGCCGTAGGTGCGCAGGTCTGGACCTTCGGTCTGAAAGGCGATGCCCGGTGAGATGCTGATGATCGTGTCGGACTTGGCCGGTGTGGCGGTGCCGAAATAGGCGTTGCTGGTCTGTACGACCGACATGCCCAGGGAGGGCTGGACAAAATTCCCCCTTGGAACCGGGGCGCTTGCCCCGGCCAAAGGCGCCAGAACCCCATCTGCCGTTTCACCGCCGCCGATTTGCTGCGGCAGACCCACCCCGCCAGGAACTGCGGTGTTCAGGCCCGGAATGGTTTGTGCGTTCGCTGCTCCCGCCTGCAAGAGGCAAAAGGCCAGCGGGGTCAGCGCGAAGAGAAACGTGCGGCTTGTGGTCGGCATGGCGGGAGTGGAGTTGAGGGAAGGATGGTGAGCCGCGGATTCAGAACATGCTTTGCGGAATGATGATGACGTCGCCGGGCTCGACCGGAACATTCGCCGACA
>JAFGXB010000273.1 GCA_016936875.1 Burkholderiaceae bacterium
CCCACCCTTGTTGCCGTGGCGGCCCGCCATCTTGTCGCCGGGTTGCAGGCGGCGCTTGACGGCCAGGTACACCTTGACCATCTTGAGCACACCGGTGGGCAATTCATCGCCCTGGGTGAGCTTGCGGCGTTTCTCTTCGAACATCAGATCGAACGCGTGGCGGCGCTTTTCCAGCGAATCCTTGAGCTGTTCCATCTGCTGCGCCAGGGCCTCGGCGGCCGGGCGGATGTCGAACCAGTTGTAGCGGTCGGTTTCGCCCAGATAGTCGGCGGTGATGGTCGCGCCCTTGGACAGCTTGTTCGGGCCGCCATTGGCCGTCTTGCCGGTGAGCAGCTTGCCCAGACGGTCGAAGGTGTCGGCCTCGACGATGCGCATCTGGTCGTTGAGGTCCAGGCGGTAGCGCTTGAGCTCATCGTCGATGATCTGTTGCGCACGCTTGTCACGCGGGATGCCTTCGCGGGTGAACACTTGCACGTCGATGACGGTGCCGTACATGCCCGACGGCACGCGCAGCGAGGTGTCTTTCACGTCGGATGCCTTCTCCCCGAAAATGGCGCGCAGCAGCTTTTCTTCCGGGGTGAGCTGGGTCTCGCCCTTGGGCGTCACCTTGCCGACCAGCACGTCGCCCGCTTCGACCTCGGCACCCACATAGATGATGCCCGACTCGTCCAGACGCGCGAGCTGATGCTCGGACAGGTTGGGAATGTCGCGGGTGATTTCTTCGGAGCCCAGCTTGGTATCACGCGCCGGCACATTGAGCTCTTCGATGTGGATCGAAGTGAAACGGTCTTCCGACACCACGCGCTCGGACAGCAGGATCGAGTCTTCGTAGTTGTAGCCGTTCCAGGGCATGAAGGCCACCAGCATGTTCTGGCCCAGAGCCAGTTCGCCGATGTCGGTCGAGGCACCATCCGCCACCACATCGCCCTTGGCGAGCGTGTCGCCGCGCTTGACCAGCGGACGCTGGTGGATGTTGGTGTTCTGGTTGGAACGCTGGTACTTGATGAGGTTGTAGATGTCCACCCCGACTTCGCCCGCCTGGGTTTCGGCATCAAACACGCGCACCACGATACGGGCGCTGTCCACATAGTCCACCACGCCGCCGCGCAAGGCGGTGACCACGGTTCCGGAGTCCACGGCCGTCACGCGCTCGACCCCAGTGCCGACCAGCGGCTTCTCGGGACGCAGCACCGGCACGGCCTGGCGCTGCATGTTCGCACCCATCAGCGCGCGGTTGGCGTCGTCGTGCTCCAGGAAGGGCACGAGCGAGGCGGCGGCCGACACGATCTGGCTAGGCGACACGTCCATGTACTGCACACGCTCGGGCGAGACCAGAATGGACTCGCCGGTTTCACGCGCCGACACCAGCTCGTCGTTGAGCAGGCCGTTCTCGTCCATGCCGGCGTTGGCCTGGGCGATGACGTACTTGCCTTCTTCGATGGCTGAGAGGTAGTCGATCTGGTCGGTCACCTTGCGGTCGATCACGCGGCGATACGGCGTTTCGATGAAGCCATACTCGTTCAGGCGCGCAAACAAGGCCAGCGAGTTGATCAGGCCGATGTTCGGGCCTTCAGGAGTTTCGATCGGGCAGACGCGGCCATAGTGGGTGGGGTGCACGTCGCGCACCTCGAAGCCGGCGCGCTCGCGCGTCAGACCGCCTGGGCCGAGGGCCGAGACGCGCCGCTTGTGGGTGATTTCCGACAGCGGGTTGGTCTGGTCCATGAACTGCGACAGCTGGCTCGACCCGAAAAACTCCTTGATCGCCGCCGAGATGGGCTTGGAGTTGATGAAGTCGTGCGGCATCAGGTTTTCGGTCTCGGCCTGGCCCAGACGCTCCTTCACCGCGCGCTCGATACGCGACAACCCGGCGCGGAACTGGTTCTCGGCCAGCTCACCCACGCAGCGCACACGGCGGTTGCCGAGGTGGTCGATGTCGTCCACTTCGCCACGGCCGTTGCGCAATTCGACCAGCAGCTTGATCACCGCCATGATGTCTTCGTGCGACAACACCATCTCGCCTTCGATCTCCTCGCGGCCGAGGCGGCGGTTGAACTTCATGCGCCCCACGCGCGACAGGTCGTAGGCGTCGGCATCGAAGAACAGGCGGTTGAACAGCGCCTCCACCGCGTCTTCGGTCGGCGGCTCGCCGGGACGCATCATGCGGTAGATCGCCACCTTGGCGCCGAGCTGGTCGGCTACTTCGTCGATGCGCAGGGTTTGCGAAATGAACGCGCCCTGGTCGAGGTCGTTGATGTAGAGGGTCTGAATCTGCTGGATACCGGCATCGCGGATTTTTTTCAGCAGCGGTTCGGTCAGTTCGTCATTGGCGCGGGCCACGATCTCGCCCGTGTCTTGCGACACCAGATTGCGCGCCAGCACCTTGCCGAGCAGGAAATCTTCCGGCACCGACAGGCGCTGGGTGCCGCCCTGCTCCAGTTCGCGCAGGTGGCGGGTGTTGATGCGCTTGTCCTTGGCGACGACAACCTTGCCGGCCTGGTCGATCAGGTCGAAACGCGCCACTTCCCCCTTGAAGTGATCCGGCACGAATTCAAGCAAGGCACCATCGTCCATCAACTGCATGTGGTCGAAGGCGAAGAAGTGCGCCAGAATCTGCTCGGGATTCAGGCCCAGGGCCTTGAGCAGAATGGTGACCGGCATCTTGCGGCGACGGTCCACGCGGAAATACAAGATGTCCTTGGCGTCGAACTCGAAGTCGAGCCAGGAGCCACGGTAGGGAATGATGCGCGCGGAAAACAGCAGCTTGCCCGAGCTATGGGTCTTGCCCTTGTCATGCTCGAAGAACACGCCCGGCGAGCGGTGCAACTGGCTGACGATGACACGCTCTGTGCCGTTGATAATGAACGAGCCCTTGTCGGTCATGAGCGGAATCTCGCCCATATAGACCTCCTGCTCCTTCACCTCCTTGACCGTGGGTTTGGCCGCCTCGCGGTCCATCACGATCAGACGCACCTTGGCACGCAGGGCCGAGGCAAAGGTGAGGCCACGCTGCTGGCATTCGCGCACGTCGAAGACGGGGCGCGCCAGGGTGTAGCCGTTGTATTCCATACGCACATTCTGGTTGTGCGACACGATGGGGAAAATGGCGCGGAACGCCGCTTCCAGCCCTTCATCCTTGCGCTGCGGCAAGGGAAGGTCTTTTTGCAAAAAGGCCTCGTAGGAGTTGATCTGCGTAGCCAGCAGATAGGGGACATCCAGGACGCTCTGGCGGCTGCCAAAACTTTTCCGAATGCGCTTTTTCTCAGTGAACGAGTAGGACATGGATACGCTCCGCTCCACAGGGACAAAATCAGTTATCGCATGACCCGGGAACACCCCAGACCATGCGGTAACCAAGCTACCGGCCTGAACCGGCAGAAGGCGCGAAAGCCCGGAAGGCCAATCGGCCTTCCGGGCCCACGCAGAACCAAAGACTTACTTGATGTCCGCCTTGGCGCCGGCTTCTTCCAGCTTCTTCTTCGCGGCTTCGGCATCGGCCTTGGCCACTGCTTCCTTGACAGCCTTGGGCGCGCCGTCCACCAGATCCTTGGCTTCCTTCAGGCCCAGGCCGGTCAGCTCGCGCACGGCCTTGATCACGCTGACCTTGTTGGCGCCGACTTCCGTCAGGATCACGTTGAATTCGGTCTGCTCTTCCACAGCGGCAGCAGCACCGCCACCCGCACCAGGAGCTGCCACGGCCATGGCCGCAGCGGACACGCCGAATTTCTCTTCAAAGGCCTTGACCAGGTCGTTGAGTTCCATGACGGTCATGCCGCCGACTGCGTCGAGAATGTCTTGTTGATTCATAGCCATTTGATGACTCCGAGATAAATGTTTGAAAAAAGGATGTAGAACGCTTCAGCCGGTTTAGGCTGCTTCGGTTTCGCGTTTCTTCGCCAGTTGGCCCAGCGCCACGGCAAAGCCGGACACAGGTGCCTGCATGACGCCAAGCAAACGCGCCAGCAGCACTTCGCGCGACGGGATGCTTGCGAGGGTCTTGACACCAGCGGCGTCGAGCGCCTTGCCGTTGACAACACCCGAACGGATGACCAGCTTGTCGTTGGTTTTTGCAAAGTCGTTGATGATCCGGGCGGCGGCCACTGCGTCTTCGGAAAATCCGTAGATCAGCGGTCCCGTCATGTCTGCTGCAAGCGACTCGCACGGTGTTCCCGTCACGGCACGCTTTGCCAGGGTGTTCTTGAACACCTGGAGATGCACACCGTTTTCGCGAGCCTGCTTGCGCAGCTTGGTCATCTGCTCGACTGCAATGCCGCGGTACTCGGCCAGAACCAAGGATTGCGCCTTGGTTGCCAGCGCCGAAATTTCCTCGACTGAAGCTTGCTTTTCAGAGCGGTTGAGACTCAAGATTGACTCCTGAAGAAATAGCCATGCACCGGTTGGTTCATGGCGCCTGTACAAGCGTCCTCTGGAGTGGCTCCGGGCATGGATTGCGCCATGCCTGTTCGATCGTCCAGCGGGTTCGCCATCTGCGCTGACCCGACTTCTGCACTTTTTGAAGTCGAATTAAGCAAGGCATGCCGCCTCGCGCCTGCGGTCTTGGATCGCCCGGATCAGCGCAGTCGCGCCAACCCAGCCCACCAATTCCTGTCAGCCCCGGTTTGCGCCGACGCTGCTTTCAAACAATTACTGCCCGGAGACCGCCGCATTCACCGTGGCCGTATCGACGCGCACGCCGATGCCCATGGTGGACGAGACCGCAACCTTCTTCAAATAAATGCCTTTGGCGGCCTGGGGGCGCGCCTTTTGCAGCGCCTCGATCAAGGCCTTGAGGTTATTGCGCAACGCGTCGGCACCGAACGAGGCGCGGCCAATCGTGCCGTGCACGATGCCCGCCTTGTCGGCGCGGAACTGCACCTGGCCAGCCTTGGCATTTTTCACCGCGGTTGCCACATCGGGGGTCACCGTGCCCACCTTGGGGTTGGGCATCATGCCGCGCGGGCCGAGAATCTGGCCCAGCGCGCCGACCACGCGCATGGCGTCCGGCGAAGCAATCACAATGTCGAAATTGAGGTTGCCGGCCTTGACCTGCTCGGCCAGGTCGTCAAACCCCACGATGTCGGCACCGGCAGCCTTGGCTTCTTCCGCCTTGGCGCCCTGAGCGAACACCGCAACGCGCTTGACCTTGCCGGTTCCGGCGGGAAGCACCACGGAGCCACGCACCACCTGGTCGGACTTGCGGGTATCCACCCCAAGGCTCACGGCCACGTCGATGGACTCATCGAACTTGGCAACAGCGCATTCCTTGATCAGCACCAGCGCGTCATCGAGCGCATAGAGCTTGTTGGAGTCGACCTTGGCGCGCAAGGCAGCATAACGTTTGGGCATCTTGGACATTTACACGCCCTCCACTGTCACGCCCATCGAACGGGCAGTACCCGCGATGGTGCGAACGGCCGCGTCGAGATCGGCGGCGGTCAGGTCTTTCATCTTGGTATTGGCAATCTCTTCGAGCTGAGCGCGCGTGATTTTGCCCACCTTGTCGGTATGCGGACGGGCCGAGCCCTTGTCGAGCTTGATCGACTTCTTGATCAACACACCGGCCGGCGGGGTCTTGATGATGAAGGTGAACGACTTGTCCGCGAATGCGGTGATGACCACCGGCAGTGCCAGGCCAGGCTCCACGCCCTGGGTCTGCGCGTTGAACGCCTTGCAGAACTCCATGATGTTGAGGCCGCGTTGGCCGAGCGCCGGGCCGATTGGCGGCGAGGGATTGGCTTTACCAGCCGGGACTTGCAGCTTGATGAAGCCGACAATTTTCTTTGCCATGGTGACTCCGAATGGGTACGAGCGCCTCAGTTTCCAAAAGGCTCCCCGAAACCCGCCCTTTCGCATTCATCTGCAGTCCGGGCGGGATGGACTGCAGAACAAACCCGTTGCATAGAGAGCGCAAGCCCTCACCGCATCAAACGGCAAATCGACTACAGACGTTCGATCTGCTGAAATTCCAGTTCCACCGGCGTGGCGCGCCCAAAAATGGTGACCGACACGCGCAGACGGGACTTCTCGTAATTGACCTCTTCCACGTTGCCGTTGAAGTCAGTGAATGGGCCTTCCTTGATGCGCACCATTTCACCCACCTCGAACTGCACCTTGGGACGCGGCTTCTCCGCACCCTCTTGCATCTGGCTCATGATCTTGTTGACATCGGCCTCGCTGATCGGCACGGGGCGGTTTTTTGCACCGCCCACAAAACCGGTCACCTTACTGGTGTGCTTGACCAAGTGCCAGGTCGCGTCGTCCATCTCCATTTCCACGAGCACATAGCCCGGGAAAAAACGGCGCTCGGTAATGCTCTTGTGGCCATTCTTGATTTCGACCACTTCTTCCGTCGGCACCAGAATGCGCCCGAATTTCGTCTGCATCCCGGCGCGCTCGATGCGCTCCGTCAAGTTACGCTGCACCGCCTTTTCCATTCCGGAATACGCGTGAACAACGTACCACTGCTTGCCGACCTGCGCCGTCATCATTTGTGCTTCAGCCATGCTCATGCTCCTAGCGCTTCCAACCCAGGATCAGGTCGTAGAGCACGTATTCCAGCGATTTGTCCGTGAGCCACAGAAACAGGGCCATCAGGATGACAAAACCGAACACGATACCCGTCATCTGGATCGCTTCCTTGCGCGTCGGCCAGACAACTTTTTTGGTTTCGCGGATCGCGTCCTGACCATAGGCAATCAGGGCGCGCCCGGGCTCGGACAGAAAAAAGACGACAACTGCGCCAGCCAGCAGCACCAACAGGGCAATGACGCGCACCCACATCGGCTGCCCGCCCAAGCCATAAAACAAGCCCAGCGCGGCAATCAGCAATGCCGCTGCAGCGCCTAACTTCGCTTTGTCCGCCCCAGTGGAGACGGTTTCGACAGACGGATTTGCCATGTGGATTTACGCGCGTTCAACCCCGAAACGATTCGGAGTGGCAGGGGCAGAGGGAATCGAACCCCCAACCTTCGGTTTTGGAGACCGACGCTCTGCCAATTGAGCTATGCCCCTGTATCTTCTAGCACCAAGGCCGTTGTCTGCTTAACAGGCAACGGCCACAATTCAAACAGATGGAAGCGCGTCACGCTGGACGCACCCCACAAAACCTTGCATGCAAATCAACCCTGTTACGCGATGATTTTTGCCACAACGCCTGCACCGACAGTACGACCGCCTTCGCGGATGGCGAAGCGCAGACCTTCTTCCATGGCG
>JAFGXB010000274.1 GCA_016936875.1 Burkholderiaceae bacterium
AGCCGATAGTGCATCCAGATGGCGCAGGGTGTCGCTGACGGACTGCACATTGGCCGGGCTGAGCAGTGCGTCCACACGCTGGCTGATGCGCGCCAGGGTGATGGTGGCGTCGTTGATGCCGCCTTCAATCTGGGTGAACACCGAGGGTTTGTAGGGGATGACCGGATCGGGTTCGCCCGGCTGCTTGACCAGCGGCGTGGGCGATGCGCCGCCGATGAGGTTGACCGCCGACAGCCCGGTGACGCCCAGCGGGCTGAGCTGGGCCACGGTGTCGTCGCGCACCGGAATACCGCTGTCGATCTCGACCTTGATGCGGATGAGCGATGGGTTTTTCGGATCGATTGCGATGCTGGCCACCTTGCCCACGGTGACGCCGCGGTACAGCACATTGCTGTCGGTTTTCAGGCCGCTGACGTTGTCGGTGGCGTAGATCAGATAGGGCGAGGTGGCGGTTTGTTTGCCGCCGGTGGCCAGCCACCAGCCCAGGCCACCGAGCAGCGCGCCGAGCAACACCACGAACAGACCGACGGCGGTGTAGTTGACTTTGGATTCCATGCGCTTAACCCCTTGAACTGATTTCGTGCAGATCAGCCGCAGAACGGCTGCCGCGGCAGTAGGCGACGAGTTCGGGTTCGTCGCGCTGCGCCAGTTCGGCTGCCGGGCCCACGGCCAGCATTTTCTTGCGGGCGAGAAACGCCACGGTGTCGCTGCCGTGCCAGATCGAATCGAGATCGTGCGTGACCTGCAGAATGGTCAGGCCCAGCAGGTCGCGCAGTTCGCGGATGAGCTGGTCGAACGCCGCGCCGCCGATCGGATCGAGGCCGGAGGTGGGCTCGTCGAGCACCAGCAGCTCCGGGTCGAGCGCCAGCGCGCGGGCCAGAGCGGCGCGCTTGACCATGCCGCCCGACAGCTCGGCCGGATACTTGTGCGCCGCATCAGCGGGCAGCCCGGCCAGGCCGATTTTGAGCATGCCCAGTTCAGGCAGCAGGCGCTTGTCCACCAGCCCCTGTTCGCGCAGCGGCAGCAGCACGTTCTCCAGCACGGTCAGGCCGGTGAACAGGGCGCCGCCCTGAAACAGCACGCCAATGCGCTGGCGCAGCGCCTGCCGTTGCGCGTCATCTGCCGCCAGCGCGTCCTGGCCGAACAGCCTGAGCGTGCCGCCGCTGGGCGCGCGCAGCAACAGCAGGCTGCGCACCAGCACCGTCTTGCCCGAACCCGAGCCGCCCACCAGCGCCATGATGCTGCCGCGCGGTACCGCGAGGTTCAGCCCCTCGTGTACCACCACCTCGCCAAAGCGGTTGACGATGCCTTGCGCATCAATGACCAGATCGGATGCACTGTTCATAGGTGCAGCAGGTTGTAGAGCACGGAAAAGCTGGCGTCGATCACGATGACCAGAAAGATGGCCTGCACCACGCTCACCGTCGTTGCCCGTCCGACGGCCGCAGCGCTGCCCTTGACGCGCAGCCCCTGCATGCAGCCCACCAGGGCGATGACGATGGCGAACACCGGCGCCTTCACCAGACCGAGCATCAGGGTCTGCAGCCCCACCACCTGCGGAATGCGCGCGGCATATTCGCTGAACGGCACGCCGTAGCCCATGGCCGCCACGACCCCGCCGCCCACCAGCCCCATGACGTCGGCAAACAGCGCCAGCAGCGGCAGGGTGATGACCAGGGCGATGACCTTGGGCAGCACCAGCATGTCGAAGGGCGAAAGCCCCAGCGCGCGCAGCGCGTCCACCTCTTCGGTGATCTGCATGGTGCCGATCTGCGCGGTGTAAGACGAGCCCGTGCGCCCGGCCACCAGAATGGCGGTGAGCAGCGGCCCCAATTCGCGCAGCGTGATGATGGACACCAGATTGACGATGAGGATGTTGGCGCCGTAAGTGGCCAGCGTGGCCCCCGCCTGATACGCCATCACCATGCCGATGAGGAAAGACAGCAGGCCGATGATGCCAATGGCGCGCAGCCCGGCGGCGTCGATTTCGTGGATGACTTCGCGCCAGCGGATGCGCCACGGCTGCAGCAGCAAGGGCCCGCCGCGCCACACCAGTTCGCCCACGAAAGCCAGCAGCGCACGCAGCTCGTCAAGCGCCGTGAGCGTGGCACGGCCGATGTCGCCCAACAGCCCCAGGCTGCGCGCGCTCGGGGGCATGCTCAGTGCGCGCTGGCGCACCAGATCGAGCAATTGCCGCTGCGCGTCGGTCAGGCCGCTGGCATCCACCGTTGCCCCGGCAGCTTGCCACCGGGCCATGCTGCGCGCCAGCAGCAGCGCGCCACTGGTATCGAGCGTGGTGGCGCTGGCGTCGAGGGTGATGTGCTGCGTTGCCGCAGGCAGGTTGGTGTCGGGCTGGCGCGCAAGCCCGCGCGCGCTCCACTCGCCCTGCAGGCGGCACACGCGGCTTTGCGGCGGCGCATCCTGCGCAACCCAGGCAAGGGTTGCGGCAGTGGTTGAGGGCACGGAGGGGCGGGCGGTCATGGGCGGTGCTTGAAGCGGGGGATAGGGTAGCGGATGCGGCGCCCCGCGCAACGGCATCTCTGGAACAATATCGCCATGCTGCAATTCACCATCCACCACACCTCAGCCCAGGCGCGCCGCGGCACCCTCACCCTCAACCACGGCACCATCGACACCCCGCAGTTCATGCCCGTGGGCACTTACGGCACCGTCAAGGGCATGACGCCAGACGGTCTTCAAACGGCCGGCGCGCAGATCATCCTCGGCAACACCTTCCATCTCTGGCTGCGGCCGGGGCTGGACGTGGTGAAGCAGTTTGGCGGCCTGCACCGCTTCATCGGCTGGGACGCGCCCATCCTCACCGACAGCGGCGGCTTTCAGGTCTGGAGCCTGGGCGCCATGCGCAAGATCAGCGAGGAAGGCGTGCGCTTTGCTTCGCCGGTGAATGGCGACAAGCTGTTCCTCACCCCCGAGGTGAGCATGCAGATCCAGACAGTCCTCAACTCCGACATCGTCATGCAGTTCGACGAATGCACGCCCTACGACGTGCAGCGCGGCGGGCAAACTCACATCACCACCGAGCTTGAGGCGCGCGAGTCAATGGAACTCTCGTTGCGCTGGGCTGCGCGCTGCAAGACCGAGTTCGCGCGGCTGGGCAACCCCAACGCCCTGTTCGGCATCGTGCAGGGCGGCATGTTCGAGCCTCTGCGCGACGCCTCGCTCGACGGTCTCGCCGCGCTCGATCTGCCCGGCTACGCCATTGGCGGCCTGAGCGTGGGCGAGCCCAAGGACGACATGCTGCGCCTGCTGCGCCACACCGCGCCTCGCCTGCCCGCCCACAAGCCGCGCTACCTCATGGGCGTGGGTATCCCCGAAGACCTGGTCGATGGCGTGAGCGCGGGCATCGACCTGTTCGACTGCGTCATGCCCACGCGCAATGCGCGCAACGGCCATCTGTTCACCCGCTTCGGCGATCTGCGCATTCGCAACGCCCGCTTCAAGCAGGACGAACGCCCGCTTGACGCCACCTGTGCCTGCGCCACCTGCCAGCAGTTCTCGCGCGCCTACCTGCACCACCTCGACCGCTGCGGCGAAATGCTGTTTGGCATGCTCGCCACTACCCACAACCTGCACTACTACCTACAACTCATGCGCGACATGCGCGCCGCGCTCGATGCCGGGACATTTGAGGCCTTCGTCACCCAGTTCCACGCCGAGCGGGCGCGGGGGGTGTGATGCGTTTCTATCGCGCCGTTCGCGGGTCGCGTACCTGCAGCACCTTGCCGTGGGTGCGGACATCGAACAGGCCGATGGCTTGAAACAGCCCCGAAAGCTTGGCGTAGCCGTAGTTGCGGCTATCGAAAGACGCCTGTTTGGAAATGTGCTGACCTACGGCTCCAAGGCCGGCCCAGCCTTCATCGTCGGCGGCCGCCTCGATGGCCTTGCGCAGCAGGTTCACAAGGCGGGTGTCGCCGCGCAAGGTTTTGGCATCGGCACGGGCCGGGGCGGTTTTGGACGCAACGCCCCCGTTGGGCGCGCCAACGGGGGCGGACCCTTCAGGTGGTGAGACGACTGGCGCGTCTTCGGGCCGACGGAGATTTTCCAGGTACAGAAACTTGGAGCAGGCGTTGACGAAGGGCTTGGGCGTCTTCTGTTCGCCGAAACCGTAGACCTTGAGGCCGTTGGCGCGCAGCCGCATCACCAGCGGGGTGAAGTCCGAATCGCTGGAGACGATGCCGAAGCCGTCGAGCTGCTTGGTGTAGAGCAGGTCCATCGCATCGATGATCATGGCCGCGTCGGTGGCGTTCTTGCCTTTGGTGTAGTCGAACTGCTGGATCGGCTGGATGGCGAAATCGTGCAGTAGCGCCGCCCATGCGTTGAGGTGCGGGCTCCTCCAGTTGCCATAGGCGCGGCGGATATTGATGACGCCTTCTTTCGCCAGTTCGTCGAGCACGTCGTCAATCATGTCGGCCGGGCTGTTGTCAGCGTCGATCAGCAGGGCTATGCGTGGTTCGTGGCTCATGGGCGTTAGGGGGTGTTCAGCACGCAAGCCAGTTCTCGATCTGCAACGCGGGCACGCGGCTGAATTCACCGACGTTATTGGTCACCAACGTCAGACCTTCGCTGCGGGCGTGCGCCGCAATGTGCAGATCGTTGACGCCGATGGGTTGTCCCATGCGTTCTAGCGTTGCGCGGATCTGGCCGTAGTGTTGCGCAGCTTTTGCGGTGTAGGGCAAGACTTCCAGGCGGCTGACGAAGTCCTCGACGACGGCTAGATTCGCGGCGGGGCGAGTGCTTTTTTCCGCGCCATGCAAAAGTTCGGCGAGGGTGATGACTGATATGGCCATGCGTGCGGCATTCGCGTTGAAGGTGGCAAGCACTTCCAGTGGCCGTCGTTTGACGACGTAGATGACGATATTGGTGTCGAGCAGATAGGACAGCATTACAGCGATTCGCGCGGAGCTTGCTCCTGCGGGGCGCGGGATTCCATAAAGTCATCGCTGGTCGCGGGGCCACCGGCAAAGAAACTGTCCCAGCTCGATTCAAGCGGCGCAATGATGCGCTCCTTGCCGCGCGCACGAACACTGACCTGCTTGACGCTGTCTGGCAAGCGCAGCTCTGCTGGCAGTCTTATGGCCTGCGAGCGGTTATTGGTAAAGACGGTCGTGGTCGCCATGTTCACTGCGGTCCATAGAGTGTATATAGCATAAGTATATGGCAATAAATCTGCGTCGGCAAATCGCCGTCAGGCCCAGTACCCAGTAGGGTGCCTTGCTCACGCCGACCGCGCTGGCAGCCGCAAGGAAAATTCGAGATCAGCCCATGAGTTGCGTCGCCAAGCGCCCGACCGTGTGCAAGGCTTCTTCCCGTTCCGCTGTCCAACGTCCGCCGACGTTGATCCGCAGGCAGTTGCGATAGCGATTGGACGTTGTGAACAGCGTTCCCGGAACAATGACGATGCGCTGCTCGATGCAGCGTTGATACAGCGCGACGGCATCGACGGCTCTGGGCAGTTCCACCCAGAGGATGAAGCCTCCCGCCGGGTCGGTCACGCGCGATCCCGCAGGGCATGCCGTGCCGATGATCTGGCGCGCGACGTCGATCTGTTCGGCGAAGCAGCGTCGCAGTTGGCGTAGGCTTTGGTCGTAGCCACCCTGTTCGAGCAGTTCTGTGACGGCCCACTCGATCACGGCGCTGCCCCCGCCGCTGAGTGCGCGCTTGAGGCTGGCAGCCTGTCCGCTCCAGCGCCCAGCCTCCACCCAGCCGATGCCGCGAAGGCCCGGAGCCAGCGTCTTGCCGAACGAACCACAGAGCATCACATTGCCGCTGCGGTCGAATGAACGCACTGCGCGGCGACTCTCCTCGGTGGGCGCGAGGTCGTTGCAGATCACATCCTCGATCAAGGGAATGCCGCGCTGCTCCAGCAACTCCGCCAGACGTTTCTTGTTCGCGGTGGGCATGATGGTGCCCAGGGGATTGGACAGGGTCGGCACGGCGACGACCGCCTTGATCGGCTGCGTGTCCAGCGCGACCTCCAGGGCTTCCAATGAGAGACCAATCCCAGGCTGCATGGGGATTTCCACCGCACGCAGGCCGAGTGCCTGCAGGGCGCGCAGAAAGCCAAAGTAGGTCGGTGATTCGATGGCAATGACATCGCCCGGTTGTGTTACGGCGCGCAGGCAAAGGGCGATGGCTTCCATGCAGCCATTGGTGACGACGATGTTGCGGTGATCCAGGTTGCAGCCCAGTTCCAGTGCGCGGCGGGAGATAGCCTGCCGCAGCGGCGCAATGCCCGGCGCCGTGGCGTAGACCCCAAGGCTGCTGGCATGCCGTTGTGCGCTGCGTGCAATGGCCCGGCGCACCCGCTCGACGGCGTAAAGGTCTTCGCTGGCGGTGGCGGCGCCAAAGGAGATGTAGACAGGGTCGCCTGCGGCGTCCAGCACCGTGTCGGCAATGGCGCTGGTCTCCACCGCGACGGCCCGTGCGGGAGGTCGTGTGGTGGCGGGTACCGGCGGCAGGCTGCGCCGATGCCGCACGAAAAACCCGGACTTGGGACGGGCCTCGATCACGCCGCGGTCTTCGAGCGTGCGGTAAGCCTGCACCGCGGTGGAGATGGAAACGCCATGCTGTTCAGACAAGGCTCGCACCGAAGGCAGACGCGCGCCCGGCCGCAGAGAGCCGGAAGCAGCCAGCCCGGCCAGACGCTCGGCAAGGCTGAGGTAGAGCGGGGTGTCGGGATGAGAGTCCATCCCCGCATGATGCCCGAGATCGACGCGCGC